>CAJMPM010000031.1 GCA_905215225.1 uncultured bacterium | reverse complement strand
CCTCGGTGCCGTTGGACTTGATGAGCTTCTGGTATGCGAAGAAGCTGTCCTTGCGGCGGCGCTCATAGGTACCGGTGCCGTCGTCGTACTTATCGACGTGGATGAAGCCGTAGCGCTTGCGCATCTCGCCCGTGCCGGCGGAAACCAGGTCGATGGGACCCCACCAGGTGTAGGCAATCAGGTCAACGCCATCGGCAATGGCCTCGCCCATGGCCTTGATGTGGCTCTGCAAGTAGGCGATGCGGTACGGGGCGTGGATGGAGCCGTCCTCCTCGACCTCGTCGTAAGCGCCCATGCCGTTCTCGACCACCATCAGCGGAATCTCGTAGCGGGCGTAAATCTCGTTGAGGGCGATGCGCAGGCCCAGCGGATCGATCTGCCAGCCCCAGTCGGTGGACTCCAGATAGGGGTTCTTGCCGCCAAAGGTCATGTTGCCCTCGGTCATCTCGTGATCCTTGTGGGTGCCCACGGTGCCGGACATGTAATAGCTAAAGGAGTAGAAGTCGACCTTGCCGTCGGCGATATCCTGCAGATCGCCGTCCTCCATCGCGAGCTCAACATCGTTCTCGGCCCAGAAGCGCTTGGCATAGAACGGGTACTTGCCGCGCACCTGCACGTCGGAGCAGTACCAGTTCATGGCGTTCATCTCCTGCTGCGTGGCGAACACGTCGGCCGGATCGCACGTGGCGGCATAGGAAAGGATGAAGCAGTCCATGTTGCCCATCTTAAACTGCGGGTAATGCTCGTGGGCATAGCGCACGACGCGGCCGCTGGCGACAAACTGGTGATGCAGGGCCTGCATACGGGCCTGCGGCGTGGTGTGGACCGCCGAAGCCGGACCCTCAAAGCCCTGAATCATGCTGGTCTCAAAGAGGTTGCCCATGTCCTGAGTACCGCAGTTGATCTCGTTGAAGGTGAGCCAGAACTTGACCTTGTCCTGATAGCGGTCGAAGACGGTCTGGCAGTACTTCTCAAAGAAGCCGATGAGCTCGCGGCTCGCCCAGCCGTTGTATTTCTCGACCAGGTGATAGGGCATCTCGTAGTGCGAGAGGGTCACGAGCGGCTCGATATTGTGAGCGCGCAGGCAGTCGAAGACGCGGTCGTAGAAGGCGAGGCCGGCCTCGGTGGGCTCAGCGTCGTCACCGTTGGGGAAGATACGGCTCCAGGAGATGGACATGCGAAACATGGTAAAGCCCATCTCGGCGAACAGCGCGATGTCCTCCTCGTAGTGATGGTAGAAATCGATACCGTCATGATTGGGGTAGAAGCGGTTGGGGTCGATGTCAATCGTAATCTGACGCGGCTCCTTGTAGCTGCCGCCCAAGAAATGGTCGTCGACGGAGGGACCGCGGCCGTCCACGTTCCAAGCGCCCTCAAACTGGTTGGCGGCGGTGGCGCCACCCCAATAGAAACCCTCGGGGAACTTGATGTTTGCCATGAGCATCTCCTTTGCATCGCGGGTCGATGAGCTGAGTATCGCCCACGCGCGGGACGGGCGGAAGCGGGCGTACCAAACCCGACACTTCTTTTCGCGCCCACGGACCGCCGCCGCCCCGTCTCTGACACTTCCTGATACCGACCAAAAAGGGACAGGTTTATTTTGGCAGGTTTTATCTGGGCGAACGTCGGCGATAGGCGGCCGGCGTGCAGCCATAGCGCTCGGCAAATTTTTTGTAGAAGAAGCTCATATTGGCATAGCCCACCTCGCGCGCTGCGGCCTCTGCAGTAGCACCGGTGTCGAGTAGCGCCGTCGCGCGTGTCAGGCGACTCTCCTGCACGAGCTGCATAAATGTGCGGCCCGTCTGCCGCTTGAGCAGTGCGCTTGCATAGTTGGGACTCAGGTGCAGGTGGCGGGCCAAATCGTCGAGTGTGCAATCGCAAGCATGCCGCTCGATGTAGCCCATCGCCGCCGCAACCTGCGCCGAGGGAAGCGCGGGTGCGCCCGTTTGCAGCAGCGCGGCCTCGTAGCTTTGCATGAGCTCGACCAGCAGCAGCTCAAACAGCCTCGACACGATCTGGAGGCTTGCTGTCGTCGGCTCCAGGAGCTCGCACAACATCTCCTGCATATACCGGCGCACGCGGCGGCTGTTGCCCGTACGGAAATGCACGTGCCCGCGATGATCGGTCTCGTCGTTAAGTGCGTTGAGCAGGAACTGCGAGACGGCACTTGTGGGCGAAAGGCTTTGCTCCCGCCTGCGGCGCAGCATCGGCCGCGAAATGACAATGCTCAACATCAGGTCATGCTCGCCGAGCTCGTCTACGGCATGCGGGCAGGCGGCATCGAGCAGAAGTATCTCGTTTTGGGCGAGCGTGAGTTGCGTACCATTGACAACCTGTGGCGCGCTCCCTCGATAGACATAGCTGATTTCGACATAATCGTGCACGTGCTCCGGCACGGGGTTAAAGCGCGAGTTGCGCACAATCGACAGGCCCTCGGGCATACCTTCTTGGTGCAGGGCGTACGTCGCGTTACCGATTTTATGGACATGCCTGCCATCGATATCTGCCTGTTGACCCTGTCTAAATACATCGTTCCAGTCATAGCGGGCGCCCGCGCAGTAAGCGCGCTCGCTGTCGGTCAGCTCGAGCAAAAGATTGTCCAAACGTGCTATTTCCTTAGCGCCTCCATCGTTGATTTAGTCATATTCTGCCGTGGTTTTGATATTAGCAGGGCAGCGCGGACGACGTACTCTGACTTCAATCGATTTAAAAGGTTGGTTTTAGAGGAGTGGGTATGGCAGCATATGACAACCATGTGCTTCCGTTCTTGTGGCTCAAGGGCGAAGAACGCGAGACGATCACCGAATACTTCGAGCAGATTGCCGTGTCGTACATCCGGGTAGTCTGCCTTGAGTAGCTCACGCTACCCGAGTTTTGCCGCTATGGCTGGTGGTCCGACCTGCGATTTATCATTGGCGAGTGCAAGCGCCTGGGCCTGAAGATCTGGCTGCTCGATGATGCCCACTTTCCCACGGGCTACGCCAACGGCGCGCTTTCAGGCGAGGATGTAGACCCCACGCTCAAGAAGACCGTGCTTAAGCATCACACGGTAACGGTCGTTGGACCCCAGCCGTCCACGACCATCAAGCTCGGCAACCTCATGGATCCCACGGAGCACTTTGTGGGCGCGGCGGGTTTTGACGCTGCCGGCGTGCCGCTCGACCTTGAGCTCGCCGTTGAGCAGACCGAAGACAGCATTCCCGCCCGCCTGCGCTTTGACGCCCCCGCCGGCGTTACCACCCTCGAGCTCTACGTCACCAGCCAAAAGACCGGCTTTCGCGATGAATACATCAACATGGTCGACGCCGATTCGTGCCGCATGCTCATTAACGCCGTCTACGAACCCACGTTTGAGCATTTGGGCGACGAGTTCGGCAAGACCATCCTGGGGTTCTTTACCGATGAACCGGGCTTTATGAACGAAAAGGGTGCGACCCTCGAAGACACTTCTACCAGCAGCTTTATCGGACGCGGCGACATGGCGCTGCCATGGTCGGACGAACTTGCGCGACGCCTGCACGAGGCACTGGGCACAAATTGGCTGAGTGAGCTCCGCGAGCTTTGGACGCGCGACCCCGCCGGCGCTCGGGTCCGCCACACCTACATGGACATCGCCACGCAACTCTACCGTGCGTGCTTTGACGAGCAGATTGGTGACTGGTGCCGCGAGCGCGGCGTTATGCACATTGGCCATGTAATCGAGGACAAGAGCTGCCACACACGCTTGGGCCAGGGCGCTGGGCACTACTTCCGCGCTGTCGCCGGTCAGGACATGGCGGGCATCGATGTGGTTATTAACCAGCTCGCCCCCGGCATCGACCACGGCCCTTACAGCTACTTCCATGGCGCATGGAACATGGAGTTCTTTACCTACGCGCTTGCCAAACTGGGCTCTTCGGCCGCGCGCCTCGACCCCAAAAAGCAAGGGCGCTGCATGGCCGAGGTCTTTGGCGCCTTTGGCTGGCACGAGGGCCTGCGCGAGATGAAGTGGATTGCCGACCACATGCTCGTCCGCGCCGTCAATTGGTTTACGCCGCACGCGTTTAGCATGGCGCCCTTCCCCGATTGGGACTGCCCGCCGCACTTTTACGCGCACGGCAACAACCCGCAGTGGCCGCACTTTGGCCAGCTCATGAGCTATATGAACCGTACGGCAACGCTGCTTTCGGGAGGCTGCGCCACGCACCCCGTCGCCATCCTGTACCATGCCGATGCCGAATGGGCCGGTAGCGCCATGCCTATCGAGCGCGTGGCGGCAGAGCTCACGCGCGCGCAGATCGACTTTGATTTTGTGCCCGCCGAGGCTTTTGAAGACAAGAGCCGCTACAAGGTTTCGATTGCCGATGGATTGATTGGTGTTAACAACTGTCACTACCAGGCATTTGTTATGCCCGGTGCTACGTTTATTGGCGCGGAGACGGCAAAGGCGGCGAGATACATGACGGATGCAGGCGTTATGGTGCTTGCCGTCGACGAGGTGCCCGGCGCATTCTACGATTCCGATGGCGCGGTCGAGCTGGGAGGGCTCGTCGCAATGCCGCTCGCCGATGTCGCCCGCGCGCTTGCAAGCGCGGGACTGCAGACCGTTGTCGCCGACACACCGCAGCCCTGGCTACGCGCACTTCGCTACGAGCGGGCGGGCGAGACCTACGTTATGCTCGTCAACGAGCACCCACGCGAGCGCATCGACTGCACGGTTGCATTTGCGACAGGCGAGCGCCTTTGCGGCACGCGGCTCGACCTGCTAAACGGCACCGAGCCCGTTGCGTTTGACGGTGCGTTGGAGCTCGCACCCTTCGAGAGCTGCTTCGTTGTTTTGGAAGCGGGCAGCGAGGATGCGCCCGGAGACGGCGCAATCGACGCCGATGCATCGCTCGACCTGCGCATCGAAGGCCCATGGACCGTTGCCCTCTCCCCTGCCGGCAGCAATGGCGCCTTTGGTGAAGCGCAAGAGCTCGAGCACCTGTGCGACCTCACAGCCGATCTGTTCACCGGCACCTGCGGCACCTACCGATATCATGCGTCGTTTGAGCTGGCCAACGATTGCGCCGACGCCACGATCGACCTGGGAGACGTCTACGAAACCGCAACGCTCACGCTCGATGGACGCTCGCTCGGCACACGCATCTGCCCGCCCTACCGTTTTGCCGCCGACGCACTTTCCGCCGGTGCGCATGAGCTCACGGTCGACGTCATCAACACGCTCGACCATGCGATCCCCGACATCTTCGCCCTCACCGAGCCCGTTGCCCCCAGCGGCATCCTCGGCCCCGTTACCCTTTGCAGACAAAACCTGCCAAAATAAACCTGTCCCTTTTTTGGCAGGTTTGGCGAGTGTGGGAGTTCGCATGGATATCAAACGCAAGATCACCGAGGCGCAGGGCCTCACCCCCACCGAGCAACAGCTTGGCATTGCAGCCCTTGCCATCGGTAAGGACATCCGCGGGCTTTCGATTAAGGAATTTGCCGCGCGCACCAACGTTTCGGTCGCGAGCGTGCACCGTTTTTGCAAAAAGCTCGGCCTCGAGGGCTTCAAGGGCCTAAAGGTCGAGCATATTCGCCTAGCAACCGAGGCGGGCAATCGGCGCGACGTGGACATCAACTTTCCCTTCGATGCTACGTCCACACCTGCGCAGGTTATGGAGCGCATGGAGGGACTCTACCAGACCACGCTGGCCGAAACGCAGGAGCTGCTCGACCCCACGCAGCTCGACCACGCCGCCAAGCTCATCGCGAACGCCCGACAGGTCGACATCTACACGGGCTCGCACAACCTCTATCCAGCGGGAATGTTCCGCGACCGCCTGCTCTCCGCCGGTAAAAGCGCGACGTGCCACGACGGTGTCGAGGCCCAGGTGCGAACGGCGCTCGCCTCGGGCCCCGACCATGCGGCAATCGTCATCTCCTACAGCGGCCTTGCCCCCAATCTCAAGGACATCTTGCCGCTCCTCAGCAGTCGACATGTCCCGGTCATCGTCATCGGCCCGCCTTATTGCGCGCGCATTCACCCTGGCTTTGCCGCCTACCTTACGGTGAGTGACCACGAGAGCATGACGCATCGCATCACGCAGTTCGCCAGCCATATCGCCGTGCAATACGTGCTCGATTCGCTCTACAGCAGCTACTTCGCCAAAGACTACGCCCACTGCTCCGAATTCCTGGAGCGCTCGTTCCCCTACACCCGCCTGCCCGGGCTCAAGTAGCGACGAGCATGGATTTTTGGACGCTTATCCATGCTCATTCACGACTAGTCATTTAAGAACGTCCCCAATGACTACCAACGACTACCGCATCCGGAGCAAGGCAACGCCGCAGGCAGAGAACGGACAGCGGGCGACGTCCGGGGCGAACAAGTTGGCATGAAAAAGGCAAGGCATAGACCTTCTGGTCATGCCTTGCCTTTTGAATGACAAATTGTCGCCCTGGGCGGCGCGCAGCGTCGAGCCGTTACGCGGGTTGGTAAACCCGCGTAACTACCTACTCCCGAGCCCCATACTGCTCGTAGTAAGCGTCGATGGCGGCCTTGAGCTCGTCATCGATGACGACCTTGCCGTCGATCTCGTGGTTGTAGAGGGTCTCGACGACCTCGGCCATGGAAACGATGCTCGCGACAGGGAAGCCGTACTTGGCCTCGATCTCCTTCTGCGCGGTAGTCACGCCGCCCTTGCCGACCTCCATGCGGTTGAGGGACACGATCAGGCCCTTGATTTCGACGTCGGCAGCAGCCTTGACCTTAGGATAGGTCTCGTCGATGGACTTGCCGCTGGTGGTGACGTCCTCGACCATGACCACGCGGTCGCCGTCTTGAGGCTCATAGCCCAGCAGGTTGCCCTTGTCGGCACCGTGGTCCTTGGCCTCCTTGCGGTCGCAGCAGTACTTGACCTCCTTGCCGTACAGCTCGTGGTAGGCAATTGCGGTCACGACGGCCAGCGGAATACCCTTGTAGGCCGGTCCAAACAGCACATCAAAGTCGTCGCCAAAGTTATCGTGGATGGCTTGGGCGTAATACTCGCCCAGCTTCTTGAGCTGATAGCCCGTCACGTAAGCGCCAGCGTTCATAAAGAACGGAGACTGACGGCCGCTCTTGAGCGTAAAGCTGCCGAACTTAAGGACGTCGGACTCAACCATAAACTTGATGAACTCTTGCTTGTAAGCCTCCATGCGGGCTCCTCTCGTAATCGCGTACGTGCCTTCCAGTTTAGCGCAGGCGAAGCGTCGATGCGGGTGAGCTTTGAGGCCACGGCATTCTGTAAGAGCTTTGCCGGAGACGATGGTTTTCCGAACAATGGGGTTGAAATGGCAAACCCCCTAATCAAGAATACGGGCGGATTAAAACGGGTACGGGATACCCGAAGCGCGCTGCGCCCGGCCTTTATCTTTTTCGACAGCCTCGTTTGGCTCGCGCTACACCAGGCGCATGGCCTCCTGGACAGTACCGTAAAGGTTGGCGTCGTTGCCGAGCTCGGCCACCTTTATCTGCGGCACAGGAATGCCAGCAAGGGTCCCTTCGTAACTCGCGAGGGCCAGCGGCATCTGCGCACGCAGGGCATCGACGAGCTCGGGATGGCACGAGATGCCGCCTGCGATCACAAAGACCTCGGGGTCGAGCACGGCCTGCAGGTTGATGAGCTGTCCGTCAAATGCGCGAGCGTAGCGGTCGAGCGCGCGCTGCGCCGCTATGTCGCCATCCGCGATCCACTCAAAGACGCGGCGGCCGTCCACCGGAGAATCCGCAGGCAGGCCCTTCTCGGCAACGGCGGCATCGCGGAGCGCGCGCCAACCGCCCGAGCCCGCAAAGGAGTTTTCCATGCTCGCGGCAGTCGTGACATCGTTGCGCAAGAAGCTGAACTCGCCTGCAAAGCAGTGCGCGCCGCGCAGGACCTTGCCGTCGATGACGATACCGCCGCCGATGCCCGTGCCAATAGCGAGTACCTCGCCAAAACGCGTCCCGCGCAGGGCGCCAGCCGCATACTCACCGAGTGCACAGCACTTACCGTCGTTATTGACGGCAACCGGCACCCCCAGCGCCTCGCGCATGAGCTTTCCCAGTGGGCAGCCGTCCATAAACGTGAGCGCACCGCCGCGATGGATCGTTCCCGTGACATCTCCCTCGTAAATACCGCCGGGTGCGCTCACGCCTACGGCGTTCACGCGCTCGCGGTACGGCTCGACGAGCCCGATCAACGCCGAAACGGTCTCCTCAGCCGTGGTAAAGCCCGTCGGCAGGCTCCCGCGCTCGCGGATGGAAAAATCCTCGCCCAGCACAGCCCATTTAACGGCCGTACCGCCCACATCGATTCCAAAGAACTCCTGCATATTCGCCACTCGCGTGCCATAGCCCCGAACGCGCATCGCCGCGACCACCACAGGGGCTGCCCTTATGATGGTCGTGCAGCAAATCGCGCCCGGAGCCGATTATCTCTATTATTACGCCTCTACTTTAGTCAGACGAAGCAACATATCGCCGACGTAGGTCTCACCGTGGGTCACATAACGTCCACGCAAACTGCCCTCCCAAAGAACGTCCCCATTGACCACTCATTTAAGTACGTCCCCAATGAGTGCGACGGAATGGCTCCCCTTGGCAGCTTAAAGCCGTCATGCAGGAACCATTCCGTCGCAACCTCATGAAAGGGACTGGGTTGTAAATGTTGGAGTAGAGCCGTTAGCGCCCGGGGGCCAGAATCACCAGCGCGTCGTGCTCAAAGGGATGCTGAGCCACGCGCACGGTGCCGTCACCGTTGTCGCGGACGGGCAGCTTGGCGATGCGCTTGTCCTCCATGTCGAGGACCGTCGCCGTCCAGCCGCGCGCGCCGTCGAGCTTAAACTTGAGCGCCGTGGTGCGCGGCAGGTACGTGACGACACGATCGCCAACGCGCGCCACACGAATGGCCTCGCGCGCGTCATCGAGAAGCTCCTGCGCCGGAACCACGGCAAGCGCGTCATCGCCAGCCGTAGCGCCCAGACCGGCAAGCACATGCTCAATCGCGCCAAAGTCCCAAACGCCCGCAAACTGCAGACACTCCTGCCAGCGGAATGGCATATCGAAGCCCTCGCCCAGCACCGAGCCCTGGCTCTTGCTGGTCTGCCAGTTCCAAACACCGTGCGCGCCATAGGTCACGCCAGCGCTCGCACCGGCAAGGATCGACGACCACACGCTCGCGCGGCAGTCCTGCGCGGTGAAGCGCCAGTACACGTTGCGCGACGCACCCATCTGCTCGTAACAGGGCTCGGAGTTGACCATCGGCTTTTTGGGATAGTTGGCGGTAAAGTCCCGCGGCAGGCGCCAAGCCTCGGGCTGGCCCTCGTAGTTGTGGCCGGGCTGGAACATGTAGAAGTCCAGGCGGTCCAGGTACTGTGGCGGAATGGTGCGGTTGCCGCGGTTGATATGCATGGTGCGCAACGCCTCGGGCGCGCGCTTGACGACTTCGTCGAGGGCATCCTCGTAATAGGCGATCGCCTCGTCGCTGGTAAAGTCGGTATCGCCCGTCACCACATAGACGGGGTCGAACTCGCCCAGATTCTCGACGACGCGGGCAACGTGGGCGCGGACCTCCTCGCGCGGCATAACCTCGGCACCGCAGCGCTCGGCAATCTTGGCACCCCAGGTACCGGGCACGTAGTTGCACCACATAAGTACGAGTGCCGGACGAATGCCGTGCTCGACGGCAGCGCGGCACATGGCAGCAGCGCGGTCCCAGTACGCCTGGTTGGGACGGGACCAATCAAAATGCACGCCGTCCTCGCTGGCATAGGGCCAAATGCCCAGATCGGGGCAGCAGCGATCCCACTGCGGCAGCGTGTTGATCTGCAGCACGTTCATGCCC
Source organism: uncultured bacterium (assembly GCA_905215225.1). GTDB lineage: Bacteria > Actinomycetota > Coriobacteriia > Coriobacteriales > Coriobacteriaceae > Collinsella. The sequence goes on along the minus strand of CAJMPM010000031.1, from coordinate 1,152 downwards.
TGCTCGGCGCGACGGGTCAGATAGTAGTCCCAATCGGCCTCGGCAATGCTCGTAAACGCGCTCCAGCACGTATCGGCAAACCAAAAGAACGGTTTGCCCTCGCACAAAAAGCCGTCCTGACGACCGTTAACGGTCAGCTTTCCCAAACTCATCTGCATGTCCTTTCGTTTGATAAAGGAATTGCGAACCGGCAGATTCTTTCGCGGTAACCCCGCGCGAAAGTCCCTGGCGCTTAGCAAGCCCCAGCGAGCAGTCGCCACGCGCCCCCAATCAGTCTACCTTGTAAGAAGGGCCCCGCCGGGCTTGCGCCTGACGGGGCCCTGTCGTGTAGGTAAGGTCGTATGCGTCCGAATGGTTTGGCCTTAGGCCTCCATCTCGGCGAGCTCCTCCTTGGAGAAGCCAGTGGCAAAGACGACGGCAGCGGCGATGACAAAGGAGATTGCCATACCGACGATAGCCCAGACGGTGTTCATCTGGCCACCCTGCAGGTAGTTGGTAAAGACCAGGAAGTTGGAAGCACCGCCGGCCAGGTAGTAGGTAACACCCATGAGGCCGGAGAACACAGCGCCGATGGCACCGCCGATAAACATGCCGAGCATGGTGCGACGGAAGCGCATGAGGATACCGAAGAGCGCGGGCTCGGTGACGCCGCCGGCAATGGCGGAGATGACGTAACCCAGGGCAAGACCCTTCTCGTCGGGGTTCTTCATCTTGAGGAAGGCACCGAAGGCGCAGCCCCAGACAGCGGCCATAGCGCAGTTGGTGGAAACGAAGACGAAGGGATCGTAGCCGGCAGCGATGATCTGAACCTGAGCGAGCAGGATGACGGGCATGTGCATGCCGCAGACCACGAAGAGCTGCCAGAAGGCGCCGAGGATGGCCATGACGATCAGGATACCGATACCGCCAAGGTCAGCAAGACCAAAGAGGGCGTTGGCGATGAGGCTGCCGATCTCGTTGCCGATCGGGGCAAGGACGATGAAGGCGATGGGGATGGTGACGATCATGGTGCAGAACGGCGTGAAGACCGTGGACAGCACGTCGGGCATGACCTTCTTAAAGAACTTCTCGACAAAGTACAGGACCGGCACCGAGAGGATGATAGGCAGGACGGACTGCTGGTAGTTGGAAGCGGCGCACAGGATGACGAAG
>CAJMPM010000030.1 GCA_905215225.1 uncultured bacterium | reverse complement strand
GGCTTTGGCGCGCTTGCCGAGCTCGGGCCCGCGGTGACCAGCTTCGGTAGCGCCCGCACGCCCAAGACCGATCCGCGCTACAAAGCGGCGCGTACCGTCGGGCGCAAGATCGCGCAACGTGGCGTGGCGGTCATCACCGGTGGCGGCCCCGGCATCATGGAAGCGGCCAACAGGGGAGCGGCGAGTGTCAACGGCAAGTCAGTTGGCCTAGGCATTGAATTGCCGCACGAGCAGGGGCTCAACAAATACGTGAACCTCGGTATGGACTTCCGCTACTTCTTTGTGCGCAAGACCATGTTCGTCAAATACAGCTCGGGTGCCATCGTGTTTCCCGGTGGTTTTGGCACGCTCGACGAGATGTTCGAGGTGCTCACGCTGGTGCAGACGCACAAGGTCAAGCGCATGCCGCTCGTTTTAGTGGGTACCGAGTATTGGCAGGGCCTGTTCGACTGGCTCAACGGCCCGGTGATGGATGCCGGCATGATCAGTCCGCTCGATCCGGAGCTGGTGCACATTACCGATGACCTCAACGAGGCCGTCGACATCGCCCTAAGCGGGTTGATGTAGGGCGAGCGTGCTTGTCGTTGTAGTGATGAGAAGGCAGACTGATGCTAGCTAACATCAGACTGCCATCTATATTGGGTATACTGATGCAAAAGACGAGGGCGAGGAGGTCGCGTATGTCTACTGCAACGGTTAAGCCTACGACGGTCCGCATCGAAGAGGGGCTCAAGGAACAGGCGACTGAGTTCTTGGATACGGTTGGTCTAAGTCTCAATTCGTATCTCAACCTTGCTGTTCGGCAGCTGGTAAATCAGCGAAAGATTCCTTTTGAGATCGTAGGAAGGGCAGAGGTGCCCAACGAGGCGACGAGACGCGCCATGGTGATCGCCGAGGCTCATGAGTTGGGGATTCTGCCAGACGACAGCCCGTCATTCAATAACGCTGATGAGCTTATATCGTTCCTCGATGAGGACTAGCGATGTTTGAGATTAAAGTCGAGGCTCAGTTTAAGGCGGATTACAAACGGACGATGCGCATCCATCCGCAGCTAAAAACCGAGTTTAAGGCGGCAGTCGCAGAGCTTGCAGCTCGCGGCTCGCTTCCCGCGGAATATGGCGCCCATGAGCTTTCAAACCCGGGCGGCAATTACAACGGCCACATCGATTTCCATCTATCCGATGGGTTGGTCGATGTGGTCGTTCTGTACTTGCCGCATAAGACTAATCCTGTGATCCGACTGGTCAGAATGGGCTCGCATGAGGAACTGTTCCGGGGCCCGCAGGGCTGATTGCCGATTTCTAAGTTGCGGTGGAATAGGGATTGATTTGCGGCTGATAAGCCAAAAACAGTCCCTATTTCACCGCAACTGATGTGGGCGTCCCTAGTGAGTTGGCTGGTAGCGGGGGCAGTAGCTGATGGCGATGGCATCGACGCCTACGTGGGTGGCGATGGTGCAGCCGATGGGGCCGGTGCCGGCGTCTACGTAATCCTGACCCGCGAGTGCCTCGTTGACAAGCTCCTGCTCCTCGGCGGCGCCGGTCGTGAGCACGCGCACGCTGGAGCCCGGATACTCGGCCAAAAATGCGAGGCAATCTGCCATGGTGTTGGCAACGATGCGCTTGGCGCCGCGGCCCTTTTTGATTGCCTTGATCTCGCCCGATTTCCACTCCGGCGAAACGGCCAGGCGAATGTTGAGCATCTGCGTGAGCTGGCCGGCGAGCTTGGGCGCGCGGCCGTTCTTGACCAGGTTCTCGAGCGTGCGCGGAATCAGTAGCAGATGGGCGTCGGGCAGCGTCGCGCGGATCCGCGCCTCGGTCTCGTCTAGGCTGCGGCCGTCCTCGCGCATGGCGAGCGCGTACTCCACCAGCAGGCCCTCGGCGCCCGAGCCGGTGCGCGAGTCGATGCAGCGCACGTCGAGCTCGTGGGTATCGGCAACCTGGCACGCGTTGGCGTAGCAGGCAGACCACTCGCTGCACAGCGAGATAAAGATGGCGCTGTCGTGGCCGTCGGCGAGCACGCGGTCAAAGAGTGCCTTAAACTCGCCGGCGCTTGGCTGCGAGGTGTGCGGCAACTGCTCGGAGCCGGCCATGCGCGCGACGTACTCCTGGGCGGTAATCTGCACCTGGTCGAGCAGGTCCTCGCCCTCGATAATCACATGCAGCGGAATCACGTAAATGCCGAGCTCTTGAGCGCGGGCGGGGGAGATGTCCGACGTGGAGTCGGTTATGATGGCAAAAGACATAATTGCACCTTTCGTTGGGGCGCTTGCGCGCCGCCTTCTGAGAGCAAAGTGCGACAAGTATAGTAGAGTCGTTCCACATTACTAGGTTCAATTGTTGAATAGTCAACAGTTTGAAGTGTCAGTGTGGAAATCATCAACTGGGGAAGAGGAATGCCGATGGAGGCGTTGGAGATAGGCAAACGGCCGGTCGTGCTGTTCGATTTTGATGGCACGGTGGCCGATACGGGTCGAGCGGTGATGACCTCGACGCGCAAGACGCTGACTGCGCGCGGGTTTTCGGAGGCGCAGATGGGTGACCTGCGCCGCATGATCGGGCCGCCCCTGTGGAAGAGCTTTCACGACTTTTATGGCTTCTCCCGCGAGGAGTCGCTTGTGGTGGCCGACGAGTACCGCGCCTTTTTTGATGAGCTGGGACCGGAAGAGTACCCCGTGTTCGATGGGATCCCCGAGCTGCTGGATGGGTTGGTCGCCCAGGGCAAGCGTATGGCCGTGGCGACGTCGCGCATGGAGGCAAAGTGCATCGACATGGTACGTGAGCTCGGGCTTTCTCAGTTTGAGGCGGTGGTCGGCATGAATCCGCCGCAGGGACGCGAGATCAAGGCGGATTCGGTCCGCGATGCGCTGGCGGCTCTGGGCGCGACGGCCGACGACGCCGTGATGATCGGCGATCGCTTTAACGATGTGGAGGGCGCGCACGCGATGGGCGTGCCGTGCGTCGGCATCTATTCGGGCGCGGCGGCGCCGGGCGAGCACGAGGCGGCGGGTGCCGATGCGGTGGTGCACTCGGTGGCCGAGCTTGCTAAACTTTTCGCTATCTAATGACGTGATGTGAGGGGCGGGCGTGCCCGCTGCTCATTGGTAAGGAGGTCGTCCATGAATCAGGTGGAGCAGAGCGTTGCCGAGTATGTCGACGAGGTCTGGGAAGATGTCGTCGCTGATATCGAGCAGCTGGTGAGCTATCCGTCTGTGGCCGTTGCTGCCGATGCGGAGCCCGGTGCGCCGTTTGGCCGCCCGGTTCGTGATGCGCTCGATTGCGCACTCGGTATCGCGCAAAAGCTCGGCTACCAGACGAGCGATGACGAGGGCTATGTGGGAATCGCCGATATTCCGGGTCGCGGCGATAAGCAGCTCGCGACTATCTGCCATGTGGACGTGGTGCCCGCCGGCCCCGGTTGGAACACCGACCCGTTTGCGATGGAGCGTCGCGAGGGCTGGCTGCTCGGCCGCGGCGGGATCGACGACAAGGGTCCGGCCGTGCTGTCGCTCTACGCCGGCGCCTACCTGCTCAAGCACGGCATTGTGCCGCGCTATACCTTCCGCGCGCTGCTGGGCTGCGATGAGGAAGTGGGCATGTCCGACGTTCACCATTATCTGGAGAACCACGCGAACCCCGACTTTCTGTTTACGCCCGATGCCGAGTTCCCGGTCTGCAATGCCGAGAAGGGCCAGTTTGGGACGACGTTTGTGAGCCCCAAGATCGACGGCGGGCGCATTGTGTCCTGGAGCGGTGCCGAGGCGAGCAACGCCATTCCGTCGCAGTCTATCTGCGAGCTTGCGATTGCCGCCGATGAGCTGCCGGCACCCGCTGAGAATGCCGACCGCCTGGAGATCACCGCACTCGATAACGGGCATGCGCAGATTTTCGCCCACGGCATTGGCGGTCATGCCTCGATGCCCGAGGGAACGATCAATGCCGTCGGCCTCATCGTGGCGTATCTGCGTGAGGCCGAGGACGCGTTTGGTGCGCGCGACGAGCGCCTGCTGACGCCTGCCGAGCACGAGTTTGTCAAGTTTCTGGCCTTTGTGCATGCGGACGCCTATGGCCGTGGCCTGGGTGTCGACGCGGCGAGCCCCGCGTTTGGCCCGCTCACGTGCAACCCCGGCGTCATCCGCGTGGTGGATGGCTACATTGAGCAGGTCATCGACGTGCGTTTCCCCGATAGCACCAGCGCCGATACCATCTGCGAGCAGCTTGAGCCGCTCGTGGGCCGCTTTGGTGTGACGTATCGCGTGGGTCGTGCCAAGGTGCCGTTCTCGGGCTCTGCCGACGATCCGGCCGTGAAGGCGCTTATCGATACCTATAACGAGTTTACGGGCAAGCATACCGAGCCCTTTGCCATGGGCGGCGGCACGTACGCGCGCAACTTTGCCCGCGCCGTCTCGTTTGGCCCCGAGGAGACCGGCCTGGAGCTGCCCGCATGGGGCGGCCAGATGCACGGCCCCAACGAGTGCGCCAACGAGGAGCAGCTCAAGCAAGCACTCAAGATTTACATCGTGGCAATCCTTCGTCTAAACGAACTGGAGCTTTAAGGTTACGCGGTTTCCTAATCTAAGTTGCGGTGGAATAGTTCCTAGAATGGGCCTTTTGATGGCTAAACAGGAACTATTTCACCGCAACTGCTTTTTATCGGTGTAAAAGGCGGGTCATGCTTGGTGGTGAATTTGTTATTCGTTTGTAAAGCCGAGCCGCGCTTGCGGTAAGGGTCTATCAATAGCCCGTAAGAAACCGCAGTTGGCGCGGGCGCTGCCCGATCGGGGGCCGTATCTTTCCAAACAGCAAAGCGGGCAGGGTGCCCGCGATTCGCATGTATGAAAGGAAGATCATGCTCGATCAGGCTTATTCTCGTCGTCAGTTCCTCGGCCTCGCTGGTGGTCTTGCCAGCATCGTCGGTCTCGGTCTCGTTGGTTGCGGCGGCTCCGGCGCATCCGACGCCGCCGACAAGGGTAGCGCCGCTGCTGCCGAGTCCGTCTCCGGCGAGGTGACCTACGACGGCGCCTCCTCGTTCCAGGCTCACGTCGAGGCTGCTGCCGAGAAGTTCATGGACGCCAACCCGGACGTCTCCGTCTCCGGCTCGGGCAACGGTTCGGGCAAGGGCCTGACCGCTGTCGCCGCCGGTACCGTCACCATCGGTAACTCCGACGTCTTCGCCGAGACCAAGCTCGAGGCCGACCAGGTCAAGAACCTCGTCGACCACGAGGTCGCCGTCGTGGGCATGGGCCCCGTCGTCTCCAAGAACGTGACGGTCGACGACCTGTCCCTCGAGCAGCTCAAGGGCATCTTCTCCGGCCAGATCACCAACTGGAAGGAGGTCGGCGGCGAGGACGCCAAGATCGTCGTTCTCAACCGCAAGGCCGGCTCCGGTACCCGTGCCACCTTCGAGGCCGCCGTCTTTGGCGATGAGGCCGTCGACTTTAAGGGCGACGCCGAGCTCGACAAGTCCGGCGATGTCCAGACCCAGATGGGCAGCACCGACAACGCCATCTCCTACCTCGACTTCTCGCACTTCGATGACTCCAAGTTCAACGCCATCAAGGTCGAGGGCGTGGAGCCCAAGAGCGCAAACGTCACCGACGACTCCTTCAAGATCTGGGCTACCGAGCACATGTACTGCTCCAAGGACGCCGACGAGGCCACCGCGGCCTTCCTGGAGTTCATGCTTTCCGACGACGTCCAGGGCAAGCTCGTCGAGGAGCAGGGCTTTATCCCCGTCTCTGCCATGAAGGTCGTCAAGGACGCCAGCGGCAAGGTCTCTGCTAAATAAGTAATCGCCCCGGAAAGGTTTGCAATGGCAAAACAGCTGCCAAAGCGCGACCTTGAGAACGTGGGCCTGGGCGTCACGGGCGCGTGCGTAGCGCTCGTGACGCTTGTCGTTGCCGCGCTCATCTTTATGGTCGCCCAAAAGGGCCTCTCGGCTTTTCTCAAGGACGGCGTTTCGGTCGTCGAGTTCTTCACCGGCACCAAGTGGGACCTGGCCAACACAGCCGAAAACGGCCTGCCCTATACCGGCGCCCTGCCCCTGATCGTCACCTCGTTTGCGGTCATGGTGCTCTCCACGCTCATCGCGCTGCCCATCGCCATCGGCTCTGCCATCTTTGCGGTCGAGATTAGCCCTAAGTTTGGCTCTAAGATCTTTCAGCCGCTCATTGAGCTTTTGACCGGCATCCCCTCGGTCGTCTTTGGCCTGATCGGTTTTCACGTGGTCGTCGGTCTTATGAAGAGCGTTTTCCACGTGAGCACGGGCCTGGGCATCCTTCCCGGCGCCGTCGTGCTGGCCGTCATGATCCTGCCGACCATGACCACCCTTTCGGTCGATGGTCTGCGCGCCGTGCCCGACAGCTACCGTCAGGGCTCGCTCGCGCTGGGCTACACCCGCTGGCAGACCATCTGGCACGTGGTGCTCAAGTCCGCCATGCCGTCGCTCATGACCGCGGTTATCTTGGGCATGACCCGCGCCTTTGGCGAGACGCTCGCCGTGCGCATGGTCATCGGCGGCATCGAGGCCATGCCGACGTCGCTGCTGTCGCCGGCTTCGACCATCACCACCACGCTCACCACGTCTATGGCGGTCTATGCCGAGGGCTCGGCCCAGGACGATGTTCTGTGGGCGCTCGGTCTGCTGCTGATGGGCATGAGCCTCATCTTCATCCTGATCATCCACATTATCGGCCGCAAGGGGGCGAAGGCTCGTGGCTAGCACGCGCATCCATATCGACGAGGCGAGACTCGGGCGCGTCCAAAAGCAGGATCGTATCGCCACGGGCGTGCTGACGGCAATCATCGCCATCGTCATGCTCATCGTCGTCTCCATGGTGGCCTATATCCTGTTCGAGGGCATTTCGACGCTGTTCCAGCCGGGCTTTCTCACGGAGCCGTCGCGCGCCAACGGAACGCAGGGCGGCGTGCTCTACCAGCTGTTCGACTCGTTCTATCTGCTGCTGATCACTCTGATCATCTCGGTGCCCATCAGCCTGGGCGGCGCGGTCTTTTTGGTTGAGTACGCGCCGGACGGCCCCATCCGCGACATCGCTTCCACCGCCATCGAGACGCTGTCCTCGCTGCCTTCCATCGTTGTCGGCATGTTCGGTTTCCTGGTGTTCTCGGTGCAGCTGGGCTGGAAGTACTCCATCATCTCCGGCGCCGTCGCGCTCACCATGTTCAACATTCCCATCCTGGTGCGCGTGATCCAGCAGGCGCTCGAGGACGTGCCGCAGGCCCAGCGCGATGCGTGCCTGGCCATGGGCCTTACTCGCTGGGAAGCCACGCTGCACATCCTGATCCCCGAGGCCATGCCCGCCATCGTGACCGGCATCGTGCTTTCGGCCGGCCGTGTCTTTGGCGAGGCCGCAGCATTGCTCTTTACCTCGGGCATGAGCTCGCCGGTGCGCCTGAACTTCTTGAGCTTTAACCTGTCGAGCCCCACCTGCGCCTGGAACGTGTTCCGCCCCGGTGAGTCGCTCGCCGTGCACATCTACAAGATCTATGGCGAGGGCAGCCCCGAGGCCCAGCAGATCGTCTGGGGCACCGCGGCGCTGCTGATGATTTGCGTGCTGCTGTTTAACGTAGTCGCCCGTATCGTGGGCAAGCAACTGGCAAGAAGGATGACGGCCGAATGAGCGAGATGAATGCAACGCCCGCAACCGAAGCGGCATCGTCCGAGACCCAGGACTTCCTGTCGAGCGTGGGGGAGAGCGAGAAGCGCGTGCGCGTGAGCGGCAAGGCCGTGAGCGACGAGGTCGTGCTCTCCACCAAGGACGTCAACGTGTACTATGGCGACCACCATGCACTGCACAATACGTCGCTCGACTTCCACAAGGGCGAGATCACGGCGCTCATTGGGCCTTCGGGCTGCGGTAAGTCGACCTTCTTGCGTAGCCTCAACCTCATGAATCGCGAGATTCGCGGCTGCCGCGTGGAGGGCGAGATCAACTATCGCGGGCGCAACGTGAACACCAAGACCGAAAACACCTACGAGCTGCGCCGTTCCATTGGCATGGTGTTCCAGCAGCCCAACCCGTTCCGCAAGTCCATTCGCGACAACATCACGTTTGCGCCTAAGCGCCACGGCATCACCGACCGCGACGAGCTCGACCGCATGGTCGAGGAGAGCCTGCGCGGCGCGGCGCTGTGGGACGAGGTCAAGGACAAGCTCGACAAGAGCGCCTACGCTCTTTCGGGCGGTCAGCAGCAGCGTCTGTGCATCGCGCGCACGCTGGCGCTCAACCCCGACGTGATCTTGTTCGACGAGCCCTGCTCGGCGCTCGACCCCATCTCGACGCTGGCGATCGAGGACCTCATGTCATCGATCGTTGCCGACCGCGCCATCGTCATCGTGACGCACAACATGGAGCAGGCGTCGCGTGTGTCCAACCGCACGGCGTTCTTCTACATGGGCGATATGGTCGAGTACGACGAGACTGACGAGATTTTCCAACGGCCCAAGGATAAGCGGCTGAATGATTACCTCACCGGCATGTTCTCCTAGTCCGGGACATGCTTGAGGCCCGCGGCGGCCGCGGTTGCCGCGGGACTGATTGGAGAGGCGGGTCATCTCTTGCGTGAGATGACCCGCCTTTTTGTGTCGCGTGCGGCCCGCCTTTTCGCTGCTATCATGGACAACGTTGAATTTCTACGAAGGAGCAGGGCATATGGCGATTCTTTTGGGATGCGATTCCGTCAGCCTAGAGTTTCCCACCAAGCATATTTTCGATAGCGTGACGCTCGGCGTGGACGAGGGCGACCGTATTGGCATCGTCGGTAAAAACGGCGACGGCAAGTCGACGCTGCTGAGCGTGCTCGCCGGCACGCTGGAGCCCGACGACGGCCGCGTGACGCACCGCCGCGACACCACGATCGGATTGCTCGGCCAAAAGGACAACCTGGTCGATACCGACACCGTGCATCATGCCGTCGTCGGCGACACGCCCGAGTATGAGTGGGCGCCGAGTCCGCGTACGCGTCAGATTCTGGCTGGCCTTATTAGCGATGTGCCCTGGGAGGGCACGGTGGGCGAGCTCTCGGGCGGCCAGCGCCGTCGCGTGGACCTTGCGCGCCTGCTGATCGGCGACTACGACGTGCTTATGCTCGACGAGCCCACCAACCACCTGGACATGCGCACCATCAACTGGCTCGCGCGTCACTTAAAGGCCCGCTGGCAGCGCGGCCAGGGCGCGATGCTCGTGGTCACGCACGACCGCTGGTTCTTGGACGAGGTCTGCACCAGCATGTGGGAGGTCCACGACGGCCAGGTCGATCCCTTCGAGGGCGGTTACTCCGCATATATCCTGCAGCGCGTGGAGCGCGATCGCATGGCCGCCGTCACCGAGGAGCGCCGTCGCAACATGGCGCGCAAGGAGCTTGCGTGGCTGAGCCGCGGTGCCCAGGCGCGCTCCACCAAGCCCAAGTTTCGCGTGGATGCCGCTCGTGAGCTGATCGCCGACGTGCCGCCCGTGCGTGACGAGCTGGAGCTCAAGCGCCTGGCGGTGAGTCGCCTGGGCAAGCAGGTTATCGATGTGGTCGACGTGGACGCTGGCTATGCGGATACCGATGGCGCGCCCAAGCAGGTGCTCTCTGACGTGACCTGGCTCATTGGTGCGGGCGACCGCTATGGTCTTTTGGGTGAGAATGGCGCTGGCAAGTCGACGCTGCTCGATGTGATCCAGGGTAAAATTGCGCCCACGCGCGGCCGCGTGAAGATTGGCCAGACGGTACGCTTTGGCGTGCTGTCGCAGCAGCTCGAGGAGCTCGAGCCCTATATGGGCGACACGATCCGCGAGGTGCTCAGCAACTATAAGAAGTACTACGTCATCGACGGCAAGGAGACTTCGCCCGAGAAGCTCTGCGAGCGTCTGGGCTTTACGCCGCAGCAGCTCTGGAGCCGCATCGGCGATCTTTCGGGCGGCCAGCGCCGTCGCCTGTCGCTGTTGCTGACGATTCTGGACGAGCCCAACGTGCTTATCCTGGACGAGCCCGGTAACGACCTGGATACCGACATGCTCGCGATTGTCGAGGACCTGCTCGACGGCTGGCCCGGCACGCTGATCCTGGTGACGCACGACCGCTTCTTGATGGAGCGCGTGACCGACCAGCAGTGGGCGCTGCTCGACGGCCACCTGACGCATATGCCCGGCGGCGTCGACCAGTACCTGCGCCTGTGCAACGCCACCGCCGAGGGCGAGCCCGTGGGTGCGCCGAGCGCCAAGACCGGCACGTTCGACACCGGTATGGCGGCGGCTGCTGCCGACAAGCCCAAGTCGAGCGGTCAGCCCAACGGCCTGTCCAACGCCGAGCGCCAGAAGCTCCGCCGCGAGGTGAGCTCGCTCGAGCGCAAGATGGAGACGCAGCGCGCCCGCGTGGAGGAGGCCGAGGCCGCCATGGCCCAGGTCGATCCCACCAACTACACGGCGCTCGGCGAGCAGCAGGCAAAGATCGACGAGGCTCACGCCGCCATGGACGAGCTGGAGATGGCGTGGCTCGAGGCGAGCGAAAAGCTCGAGGGCGAGGAGTAGGCGAGAATGATCAAAGCCGCGTTTTTCGATATCGACGGTACGCTGCTGAGCTTTAAGACCCACCGGATTCCGGCGTCGGCGCAGCAGGTGCTCGACAGCTTTCGCGAGCAGGGGATTGCGTGCGTGATCGCCACGGGCCGTCCGACCTACCAGATGCCGGACTGGCTGTTCGACCTGGGCTGGGATGCGTACATTACGCTCTCGGGCCAGCACTGCTTTGATGCCGAGGGGGTTTACCGCAGCTGCCCGATCGATCCGGACGACGTTGCGGTGATCGTGGACCAGGTGGCCGAGGGGTGCTACGACTCGCTGTGCATGCAGGGCGAGAACTCGTTTGTGAACCGCCTGTCCGAGCGCGTGGTGACGGCTGGCAGCAACGCGGGAATCGTCTACCACGAGGAGCCGTTTGAGCACGCCTTTGCCGCGCCGGTCTACCAGTATTGCGCCTTTGTGGACACGGCCGCCCAGGGCATAGTTACCGATGTCCTGTCGCATTCTACAACCACGC
>CAJMPM010000029.1 GCA_905215225.1 uncultured bacterium | reverse complement strand
GGTGCGGAACCCAGGCCAGGAAGCTCGCGGGTCAGCGAATCCTCGGCCGGTAAGCTGTCGAGCAGGACGGTTTCCTCGCCTGTGTCGGATTCGGGCTGGTTGTCGGCCTCGCTTTCGTCCTCTTCGGCTTCGTCAGGAGCGTCTTTGGCGTCGCTGCCTTCGTCCTCAGTGTCTTCGTGCACCTCGTCCTGCGCGTCGACGGCTGAATCGCTAAACGAGAGCTCGTCTAGCGCGATCCGGTCAAGGCTCTCCAGGGCTTCGGCACATGCTTCCGCATCCTGGGCCGCATCCTCGCGGCCATACGTCTCATCGCTCATATATCCCCCAATGCAATATCGGCTCAACACTGTACCCAAAAATGGAGCCGTATAAAGCGCATACGAAATATAAGATCCGATTTAACCTGAGCGCATCGTTCGGCCGCATCCTCGCAACAACAAAAAGCCCCCGGAAAGCGGACAAATCGCTTTCCGGGGGCATGCAATACGTTGCATTGCGCGGAGTCGGCCAGGCGGCTTCACATTCAAGCGACGTTTGCACCGGGCATGTTACTCGGCGTGCGCGTAATCAACCTTGGCGCGGCGAGCGGTAGCCTTCTCCCAATCGCTGGTGCCCTCAAAGACATCCTGCTTGTAGGGGTTGCGGCCGAGCTTCTTGGCGCGGTAGGCGATGTAGATGATCGCGGCGACGTTGGCGACCAGTGCGGCGATCGAGACCGCGGTAGCGGCGCCGGGGTCGAGCGTGGAGTGGGTCACAAAGATGGACTCCTCCTGGAAGTACGGGAACACCTGGGCAAACATGCACCAAATGGCCAGCGTAAAGGCGCGGTTCTGGATCCAGCCGCCCTTGTTCCAGATAAAGGCGGCGACGGTGGGCGCCAGCAGCAGCGCAAAGCCGCAGAACCAGGAGTGGGTGGGCAGGCAGTTGTAGGTGTAGCAGAAGTTCCAGATATCGTAGGCGATGATGTAGACCCAGGTCATGTCGGGCCACAGCATGTCGGTCTTGTCCTCGGAGGCGTAGACGCTCCACCAACCGGTCATGCAGAAGATGTTGATGATACCGGCGATGCCGTTGAATACGTTGTTCCAGCCGGCCAGCTGCGTGGCGCCCTCGGAGGTGACCCAGGTGGGCTCGCCCAGGACAAAGAAGTGATAGGCGCTCTCAAAGTCGGACACGACGGCGATCATGATGTTGATGGCGACGATCACAAACGGCCATGCGCGGAACCAATGCGCCTTGCCGATCTTGCCCCACTGGTACTTAATGGCAATGAAGCCCCAGCAACCGGCCAGCGCCGCGTATACCTTGGCGTAGTGGAACCAGCTGTTCTGGTACACATGGGTGGGGTTGGTGAGCGCCCACTCGGCACCCTGCGAAACGCCGACGGCGATGGCGACGCAGTAGATGGTCATGGCCAGCGGAGCCACGCCAAAGATGATTGCCGCGCCCAGCTTGGTGCGGCGGCCGACCTCGTTGAGCACGATCAGGCCAATAAAGACCATGGCCCAGCCGGCCCAGTGGATAAGGGTATCGCTACCCCAAACATCGAACAGCATGCTGCTCTCCTTTCACACGCCCGCGGCCCCTCTTCTGATCGCGGGCAGTTTGGCCAAATGTCGTCAGTTCTGGGGCTTGCGCTCCGGATACTTGGCGGTATAGCCCTCGATGTGGAGCGTCGAGGCGATGATTTCCTTGACCGTCTCGTCGGGCACATCGGGGTGCGTACGGATATACATCAACAACCCCATGATGAGGGTGTAGAACGTCTCGTAGACATGGTCGATGCGTAGCTCATGATGGGCGACAAAATCCACCACGGTGGTGTCGCAGATATACTGCGCCACGCGCTGGACCACGTTGTGCAAAAAACCGCCGTAGAGCGCGCCACTGCTTGAGGTGAGCGTACTCGGCAGCTCGTGGCCGCTGGCGACCAGACGCTTAAAGAGCGGGGCGACGGTGTCGAGCGCGCCCTCGATATCGCCAACGGTGCGGCTGGCATTCCACTGCTCGAGCTCGGAGATAAAACCGTCGATTGCCTCGTCCATGACGGCGGTGACGGCGGCGTCCATGTCGGCGAAGTAGTGGTAGAACAATGAACGCGTGCAGCCGGCTCGCTTGGTCACGGCCGACACCGATAGGTGGGACACGCCCAGCTCGGAGCTTACGGTGCGCACGGCATCGAGGATCTCGCGACGGCGTTCGTCGCCCGTCAGGCGCTTTGCCGCGCTGTCGGGCGCGGGGACGGCGTCGGCCACAGAAGTGTTCGCTGCATTATCGCTCATGCGCTTGCCGCCTTTCATCCGTTTGAGCCCGACCGTTCGCCTAACAGTCTTGAATATTGTTGACGGTTCGTCAATACTATTTTTGACACAATGTCAACTAATGGCGGGTGAACGGCATGGGGGCATGTCCGGCCTGCAAAAAAGAGGGGTGCTGCGGCCTCGTTGGACTGCGGCAAGAGAAGGGACAACCATGATTCTCAACGGACCGGGAATTAGCTACACCGAGCCCGATATCGGTTCGGAGTTCGTGCCGCCGCTGCCGGAACATCCGCGCGAGGCCATCGTCAAGCTGTGCGAGCACTGCACTAACCGTCTGCTGCATCGCGACGAGCTGCTGGGCTACGAGTACTGGTCGTTTGCCGAGGCCGCGACCGACGAGCAGGCCGAGGTGCTCTGCAAGATGAAGATGCGTCGTCCCTACACGCTGCCCGAGATGGTCAAGCTCACCGGCATGCTCGAGGCCCAGATTGAGAAGATGCTCGACGACATGAGCTACACGGGTCTGCTCGAGTACAACTGGGAAAATCCCGAGCGCGCCAAGCAGTGGGTGCTGCCCATGCTGGTACCGGGTTCCGCCGAGTTCCTCAACATGCGCTTGAGTCAGCTCGAGGAGCATCCGGTCTATGCCAAGTTCTTTGAGCAGGCGTCCAAGGGGCCGCTGTCCAAAGCCACGCCGATGGTGCCGCCCGGAGGCGCCGGTATCGGCATGCACGTCATTCCGGTCGAGAAGGCCATTGACGCCGCGAGCACCTCGGTGCCTATTGAGCATATCGAGCACTGGCTCGACAAATACGATGGCAAATATGCCGCCAGCACCTGCAGCTGCCGTGCGAGCCGTCGCGTGATGGGCGAGGGCTGCGCCGACGACCCGGCCGACTGGTGCATTGCCGTGGGCGATATGGCCGACTATGTGGTTGAGACCGACCGCGGTCATTATGTGACGCGCGAGGAGGTCTACGACATCTTGCGCCAGGCCGAGGACAACGGCTTTGTGCACCAGATCACCAATATCGACGGCGAGAACAAGATCTTCGCCATCTGCAACTGCAACGTCAACGTGTGCTACGCCCTGCGCACCTCGCAGCTGTTCAACACGCCCAACCTGTCGCGCTCGGCCTATGTCGCCAAGGTCGAGAAGGACAAGTGCGTGGCCTGCGGTCGCTGCGTTGAGGTGTGTCCGGCCGGCGCCGCCAAGCTGGGCCAGAAGCTCTGCAGCAAAAAGGCGGGCGGACGGGTGCCCGAATATCCGCGCCAGGAGCTGCCCGATGCCACCAAGTGGGACCACACCAAGTGGTCGCCCAACTACCGCAACGACAACCGCATCGAGACGCACGAGTCCGGCACCGCTCCCTGCAAGACGGCCTGCCCCGCACACGTTGCCGTTCAGGGTTACTTAAAGCTCGCGGCGCAGGGCCGCTATGACGAGGCACTGGCGCTCATCAAGCGCGAGAACCCGCTGCCCGCTATCTGCGGCCGCGTGTGCAACCGCCGCTGCGAGGATGCCTGCACCCGTGGTCGCGTGGATGCCGCCGTGGCTATCGACGAGGTCAAGAAGTTCATCGCCCAGCGCGATCTTGATGCCGCGACCCGCTATGTCCCACCCGTGGTGACCCCGACGCGTGCCGGCGGCTTCGACCAGAAGATCGCCATCATCGGTGCCGGTCCGGCCGGTCTGTCCTGTGCCTTCTATCTGGCCGAGAAGGGCTACAAGCCCGTCGTGTTCGAGAAAAACGAGCGCCCGGGCGGCATGCTCACTTACGGTATTCCCAGCTTTAAGCTGGAAAAGGACGTTATCGAGGCCGAGGTTGAGGTCATTCGCCTGATGGGCGCCGAGTTCCGCTATGGCGTTGAGGTCGGTCGCGATGTGACGCTCGACGAGCTGCGCGAGCAGGGCTTTAAGGCCTTTTATGTTGCCATCGGCTGTCAGGGCGGCCGCCTCGCCGGTATTCCGGGCGAGGATGCCGAGGACGTGACCGTGGCCGTCGACTTTTTGCGCGAGGTCAACAGTGGCAAGATCGACGCGCTGCCCGGCCGCACCATCGTGGTGGGCGGCGGCAACGTTGCTATCGATGTCGCGCGCAACGCCTGCCGTCTGGGTTCCGAGCACGTTGAGATGTTCTGCCTGGAGAGCGAGGCCCAGATGCCCGCCAGCGAGGAGGAGCGTCGCGAGGCCATTGAGGACGGCGCCCACATCAGTTGCGGCTGGGGCCCCAAGGAGGTTCACCTGGACGAGGCCGGTCGTGTGTGCGGTATCACCTTCAAGCGCTGCACGCGTGTCTTTGACGACGAGGGCCGGTTTGCGCCCGAGTACGACGAGAACGATCTGCGCCGTGTCGATGCCGACCGTGTCGTCATGTCGATTGGCCAGTCCATTGTGTGGGGCGACCTGCTGGCTGGCTCCAAGGTGGAGCTCGGCCGCGGCCAGGGTGCTCTTGCCGACCCCCAGACCTATCAGACCGCCGAGCCCGACATCTTTGTAGGCGGCGACGTTTACACCGGTCCGAGCTTTGCCATCGACGCCATCGCCGCCGGTCACGAGGCCGCCGTGTCCATCCATCGCTTTGTGCAGCCGGGCTCCACGCTCACCATCGGTCGCAACCAGCGCCACTACACCGCGCTCGACCGCGACGATGTCGTGATTGAGAGCTATGACAACGCGAGCCGCGAGGTGGCGCATATCGACCGCGACCGCGAGAAGGCTGCACCCTTTAGCGAGTACGTCGAGACCTTTACCGAGGAGCAGGTGCGCGCCGAGACCGCCCGCTGCCTGGGCTGCGGTGCCTCGATCGTCGACCCCAACAAGTGCATCGGCTGCGGTCTGTGCACCACCAAGTGCGCGTTCGATGCCATCCACCTGGATCGCGATCGCCCCGAGTGCTCCACGATGGTCAAATACGAGCAAAAGCTCCCAAGCCTCGGCAAGTACGCGCTCAAGCGTGCAATTAAGATCAAATTTGGGAAGAAGTAGTTAGGTTCCGCCGTTCTGACGAACGGCGGCACTGCCGACGCTGCGCGGCGATCCAGGTACCCCATCTTGCCCCTCAACTTCGGCGCCGCGGGCAAAAGCCCAGCGGACGCCTTGTTTCGGGGCAACCTGGGGCACCTGGATCGCCGCTCGCTGATATTGGATTGACATCGCATCAACCGCTGTTGAAAGGTTTCTACCTTGCATGAATTGGGAATCGTCTATCACATCATTCGCGATGTCGAGAACGTGGCGCGCGCCAATGGCGTGAGTCGCGTTTCGAGCGTCACGCTGCTGCTGGGCGAGGTCTCGGGCGTCGTTTCCGACTTGCTGCCCGACGCTTGGCGCTGGGCGGCAGATAAAAAGTCCATCACGCAAGGTGCGGAGCTTATTGTGGAGCCTATCGAGGCCGTGACGCATTGCGAGGCGTGCGGCCGCGACTATGCGACCGTCGAGCATGGCAAGACCTGCCCCCATTGCGGCAGCGGCGAAACATACCTGCTGCAGGGTCAGGAGGTCATGATCAAGCAGATCGAGACCCCCGACGAGGACCCGGTAGACGCTGTCCCCGACGGCCCTTCCGACGTCCCCGACGCCGTCGACGCCGCCAACCCCCTCCACATTGCCTAGGATCCCCTATAAGTTGCGGTGAAATAGTTCCTAAATCCAGCCTTCTGGCGATTAAACAAGAACTATTCCACCGCAACTTTTTTGAGTGGTTTCGTAGGCCATAAGTCGCGCAAATAGTCAAGCCATGTCTGTTTAAACAAAATAGCAGCAGTACAAGCACATTCGCACTTGCTTTAAATTGTTATTAATGAACAGCCTGCTTGTATCTGTAAAATACATGGCTTGATGAGCGACGCTTTAGTGGGAAATGAGTCGAAAAGCAGCAACGTAATCAATTTGTAACAAACTTAGACGTTTAAACAAATAATGCAACCTTTTACGAATTTAGCTATAATTCCACAAACCAAACAGCTATACTCCTTTCATGTCGTGTAGGAAATACGTAGACAAAAAGGAGGTTATGTGATGGTAAGTATTGTTCTTGCTAGCCACGGGGACTTGGCAGCTGGAATCAAGCAGACGGGCTCGATGGTCTTTGGCGATCAGCCGTCTGTGGCCGTGGTCTCGCTCGAGCCGAGCATGGGCCCCGACGACTTCCGTGCCAAGGTCGAGGAAGCAATCGCTTCCTTCGAAGACCAGGAGCAGGTGCTCTTCCTCGTTGATCTGTGGGGCGGCACGCCGTTCAACCAGATCAGCGGGCTCATCGAGGGCCACGATTCCTGGGCTATCGTCACCGGTGTCAACCTGCCTATGCTCATCGAGGCATATTCGCAGCGCTTTGACGCAAAGAACACTGCACATGCGATCGCAAAACATCTCGTGACTGAGGCTAAGGCTGGCGTGCGCGTCAAGCCCGAGTCTCTGGAGCCCGAGGAGAAGAAGCCGGCTGCGGCCGCCGCTGCTCCTGCAGGCGCCATCCCTCCGGGAACGGTCATCGGCGATGGGCACATCAAGATCGCCCACGTCCGTATCGACACCCGTCTGCTTCATGGCCAGGTGGCCACCACGTGGACCAAGCAGATCAACCCCAACCGCATCATCGTGGTTTCCGACGGCGTTGCTCACGACGAGCTCCGCAAGACCATGATCGAGCAGGCTGCCCCTCCGGGAGTCCATGCCAACGTCGTGCCTATCAAGAAGATGGCCGAGGTCGTCAAGGACACGCGTTTTGGTGACACCAAGGCCATGCTGCTCTTCGAGAACCCGCAGGATCTGCTCAAGGCCATCGAGGCCGGCGTCGACATCAAGGAAGTCAACATCGGTTCCATGGCTCACTCCAAGGGCAAGGTCGTCGTCACCAACGCCGTCGCTATGGGCGATGACGACGTTAAGACCCTCGAGGCCCTCAAGGCCAAGGGCGTCAAGTTCGAGGTCCGCAAGGTTCCTTCGGATTCCTCCGAGGATCTCGACGCCATGTTGAAGAAAGCTAAGGCCGAACTGGCCGCTCAAGCATAGTAAAGGAGGGTCCGATACATGTCTGCAATCACTATTCTGCTTGTTGCGATTGTCGCGTTGCTTGCCGGTATGGAAGGCATTCTGGATGAGTTCCAGTTCCATCAGCCGCTCGTGGCATGCACGCTTATCGGTCTCGTAACCGGTCACCTTCAGGAGGGCATCCTCCTGGGCGGTTCGCTCCAGATGATGGCCCTTGGCTGGGCTAACGTCGGCGCCGCCGTCGCGCCTGACGCCGCTCTGGCCTCGGTCGCTTCTTCGATCATCATGGTGCTCGCCCTCAACGGCGGCGCCACTGATTCGGCCAAGGCCGTTACCGCGGCCATCGCCGTCGCCGTCCCGCTGTCGGTCGCTGGTCTGTTCCTGACCATGATCTGCCGTACCATTGCTACCGCTATCGCTCACGCCATGGACGGTTGCGCCGAGAAGGGCGACTTCTCTGGCATCGAGCGCTGGCAGTACGCTGCCATCCTCATGCAGGGCCTTCGTATCGCCATCCCGGCAGTACTTCTGTGCATCATCCCGGCCGAGGCCGTTACCAACGCGCTTAACGCTATGCCCGACTGGCTGTCCGGCGGCATGGCTGTCGGCGGCGGCATGGTCGCTTCCGTCGGTTACGCCATGGTCATCAACATGATGGCCACCAAGGAGACCTGGCCGTTCTTCATCCTCGGCTTTGTCCTTGCTGCCATCCCTCAGCTCACGCTGATCGCCCTTGGCCTCATCGGCATCTCCCTTGCCCTCATCTACCTTGGCCTTAAGGATCTGGCCAAGCAGGGTGGCGGCATGGGCGGTGGCTCCGGCGACCCGCTCGGCGACATTCTGAACGATTACGAGTAGGAGGGGAGTGATACATATGGCAGAGAACAAGATTCAGCTCACCAAGGCTGACCGCAAGAAAGTTTGCTTCCGTCATCAGTTCCTTCAGGGCTCGTGGAACTACGAGCGTATGCAGAACGGCGGCTGGTGCTTCGCAATGATCCCTGCGATCAAGAAGCTCTACACCAGCAAGGATGACCAGATTGCCGCTCTTAAGCGCCACCTGGAGTTCTATAACACCCACCCCTATGTTTCCGCCCCCGTCATTGGCGTTACCCTCGCTCTCGAGGAGGAGCGCGCCAACGGTGCTCCGATTGACGATGTCGCCATTCAGGGCGTCAAGGTCGGTATGATGGGCCCGCTCGCCGGCGTCGGCGACCCCGCCTTCTGGTTCACCCTTCGCCCGATTCTGGGCGCTCTGGGCGCTTCCCTGGCCATGTCCGGCAGCATCGTCGGTCCGCTGCTGTTCTTCTTCGCGTGGAACATCATCCGTTACGCTTTCCTGTGGTACACGCAGGAGTTTGGCTACAAGGTCGGCTCCTCCATCGCCAAGGACCTCTCCGGCGGTCTGATGGGCAAGGTTACCGAGGGTGCTTCCATCCTGGGTATGTTCATCATCGGCGCCCTGGTCGAGCGCTGGGTGTCCATCTCCTTCACCCCGGTCGTCTCCAAGGTCACGCAGTCTGCTGGCGCCTTTATCGACTGGGCTAACCTGCCCTCCGGTTCTGAGGGTGTCAAGGAAGCACTGACGATGTATAACTCCATCGGTGCTAACGCCCTTGATCAGGTGAAGGTCACCACGCTTCAGGCCAACCTCGATCAGCTCATCCCCGGCCTTGCCGCCGTGTGCCTGACCCTGCTGGTCTGCAAGCTCCTCAAGAAGAAGGTCAGCCCGATCGCCATCATCCTGGCTCTCTTCGCCGTCGGCATCATCGGTCGCGTCTGCGGCTTCATGTAAGCACGTTTCGGCTTAAGACCGAGAGTTGCTAGGCAAGGGCTTTTGAGCCATTGAAACGGACCGCACCCGGTGGGTACACTGGATGCGGTCCGATTGTTTTTATTGGAGGGCGAGGCGCGTATGGCGCAATCTCAGAACAGCACGGTCGATCTGGCAACGCCGGCAACCTGTCTGATGGGGCTTACCAGTCACGGTAACGTAATGGTGGGCAATAAGGCGTTTGAGTACTATAACGAGCGCAATCCCGAGGATTTTATTCAAATCCCGTGGGATGAGGTCGACTATATTGCCGCCGAGGTTTTGCGCGGCACCAAGAAGATCACGCGTTTTGCCATCTTCACCAAGGACAACGGTCACTTTACGTTTTCGACGCGCGATGACAAAGAGACGTTGCGCGCGGTTCGCAAGTACGTGGACGAGGACAAGCTCGTGCGTTCGCCCGACTTCATCGATGTGACCGCCAAGGGAGCCAAGAGCATCCCCTCCGTCATCAAAGGCCTCTTCCACAAAGGCAACTAGCTCCTCATAAGTTGCGGTGAAATAGTTCCTAAATACGGCTTTAGATGCTTTGACAGGAACTATTCCACCGCAACTTCGAAGTCTAGTCATGCGACGTATGGCGATGCAGTAAATCTGCTACACTAGTACAACATGCCTCCGTAGCTCAGGGGATAGAGCACCGCTCTCCTAAAGCGGGTGTCGACGGTTCGAATCCGCCCGGGGGCACCAGGGAATATGACGGCGTCGCGAGAGCGGCGCCGTTTCTGGTTTGTGGGAGCTGCCGGCGGATTCGAACCGTCGACACCCGCGTCACCAATTTCCCCGCGGGGGGAGTTTTCGAATCCGCCCGGGGGCACCAGAGATTTGCCGAGCCCGGTACCACCACGGTGCCGGGCTCTTTTGGTGTTAGAGCAGCGCCGATCCATGCTAGCGGGTCGCATCAAAAGCAAAGCGCCCGCTTGCTGGGGGAGCAAGCGGGCGCCTGTGAGCGAATATGTTTGCGGCGAGAGCCGTAATGAGCGGTGGGGTGGCGACTAGTTGGTCGTATCGGAATCGTCGCCCGTGCTCGTGCCCGAGCCCGAAAGTGCGACCGTCAGCGTAATCGTGCTGTCGGTGGACTGCTTGCCAGTGGGGGAGACGCCCGTCACGGTGGCGTTTTCGTTGCCACTCACGGGGTTGCCGTTCTGATCGCAGAATGCGATGTTGTAGAATCCGGCGTTGTTGAGCGCGGTGACGGCGGCGGAGATGCTCTTGCCGTACAGGTTGCCCGGAACGCTGGCCTTGCCGGACTTCTTGGCGATGACGACGGTGATCGTGGCGCCGGGCTTCTGCTTGCCGCTGGGGTTCCAGCTGATCACGGTGCCCTCGGTAACCGAGTCGTTCTCCTGGTAGCTCACGTCGACGCCAAAGCCTGCCATATCGAGGGCGTTGCGTGCTTGGGCCTCGGTCATGTCGGTCAGGTCGGGGACGGACGTGGTATCCGGGCCGCTCGAGACCTTGTACGAGATGGTCGTGCCCTTCGCGACTTCCTTACCGGCTCCGGTGCCCTGCTCAAAGACCTGGCCCTCATCGGCCTCGTTGGCCTCCTCGGAGGCGGTGCCCTTCAGGCCAACGCTTGCCAGCGCGGCTTCTGCCTGGTCCTTGGTCAGGCCGACAAGCTGGGGAACCTCAACCTTCTCGGAGGGCTTGGGGCCCTTGGAGATTACCAGGTTCACCTTGGTGCCCTTGGCCTTCTTGGTGTTGCCGTTGGGCGTCTGCTCGGCAACCTTGCCCTCGTCGACATCGTCGTTGTAGCTTTGGTCGATGGTGCCGGCCTCGAGGCCGGCTTCCTTAATCAGCTCGGCGGCAGTCTGCTGGTCCTTGCCCAGCACATCGGGCACGGTGACCTGCTCGCCGCCAAAGAGTCCTGTGGCAAAGGCCACCACGATGCCGACGACGGCAACGGCTGCTACCACGGCGGCGATGATCTTGTTCTTGTTGGATTTGGGCTTTTCGACCTCGTAGGAGCCGGTAGAGCCCGAAACCGAGCTACGGGCGGTATTCTGGCCGCTCACGCCCG
>CAJMPM010000028.1 GCA_905215225.1 uncultured bacterium | reverse complement strand
CAGGGCAACCGCAAGCTCAAGCTTGCCACGGGCACGTCGATGATGGCCGATGACCGCGCCATCGAGGACGAGGCGTACGAGGGCGATATCGTGGGCCTGTTCGATCCGGGTATCTTTAGCATCGGCGACACCGTGTGCTCCGGCAAGCGCCACGTGCAGTATCCGCAGATTCCGACGTTTGCCCCCGAGATGTTCGCCCGCATTACGCAGGGCGACACGCTCAAGCGCAAGCAGTTCGTCAAGGGCATGGAGGAGCTTGCCCAGGAGGGTGCCATCCAGATCTTCCGTGAGCTGGGTGCCGGCATGGAGAGCGTCATCGTGGGCGTGGTCGGCGTGCTGCAGTTTGAGGTACTCGAGCGCCGCCTCAAGGCCGAGTACCGTGTCGAGGTTCGTCGCCAGCCGCTGCCCTATACGGACATCCGCTGGATCCAGAACGACCCCGATACCATCGATATTCCGGGCCTTTCGCTCACGCGCGACACGCTGCGCGTCGAGGACATGCGCGGCGGTAAGCTGCTGCTGTTCACGAGCCCGTGGAACGTGGACTGGGCAACCGACCACAACCCCGACCTTATCCTGTCGGAGTTTGGCAACGTAGCGTTTTAACGCACCAGTGCGGTGGCCCTGCGGGGCCGCCGCGCCGATTGCTTGCCTGATGCCGCGTGAGCGGCTATCATACCCACCGTCGTCTCAAGACCGGGGCGTCCGAGCAGTTCGGGTCCGATATCCTGCTCGTTAAACCTAAAACCAAAGGAGTACATAATGATCAAGAAGGTCATGGAGGACTACAAGGTCCTGTTGCGGAGCATTCCCGCGGCAACGGTTTCGCTGTTTTTCGTGAGCGTCATCATGATGAACCTGCTGGCCAACAAAGAGCTTATCAGCCTGCCGTATCTGGCACTCGATTGCGGCTTTGTGGTGAGCTGGGTTTCGTTTTTGTGCCAGGACATGATCTGCAAGCGCTTTGGCGCCAAGGCATCCATCAAAATCTCTATCCTCGCGCTGCTGGTCAACCTGGCCGTGAGCCTGTGCTTTTGGGCATGCTCGCTCACGCCCGGCATGTGGGGCGCCTACTACGACACGGGCATGATCGAGGTCAACAGCGCCCTTAACGCCACCATCGGCGGCACCTGGTACGTGGTGCTGGGCTCTTCGCTGGCAATGCTCGTTTCTGCCGTGGTTAACTCCACGCTCAACCAGTCGCTCGGCCGTATGCTCAAAAAGAATAACTTTGCGAGCTTCGCCTTCCGCTCCTATGTGTCCACGGGTGTTGGCCAGTTTATCGACAACTTGGTCTTTGCCATTGTGGTGAGCCACACGTTCTTTGGTTGGACCTGGGTGCAGGTCCTTATGTGCTCGCTAACGGGTGCCGTCGCCGAGCTGCTGTGCGAGGTCTTCCTGAGCCCCGTGGGCTACAAGGTCGTGCGCGGCTGGGAGCGCGAGAACGTGGGCGCCGAGTACCTCGAGCGCCACGCAACCGCCTAAGGAGCAAGTATGCGGGTTTTGATCACGGGCGCTTCGGGCGGTATCGGAGCCGCATGCGTGCAGCGTTTTTTGGACGAGGGCCACGAGGTCGTGGGCTTTGATCTGCTGTCGCCGGCGGTCGAACACGAGCGCTACCGCCATCTGATTGTTGATGTCCGCGAGCCGGACGCGTTTCCAGACGATCTTGAACCTCAGGTAATCGTGAACGTTGCCGGTACGCAGGATTCGGCTGACGACATCGCCGCCAACCTGTATGGCACCATCAACGTGACCGAGCGCTACGCCTTTGCGGGGAAGGGGCTCGCCGCCAAGCCGGTGCCGGCTATCAAATCCGTGGTCAATGTGGGGTCGGCGAGCGGACATACGGGATCGGAGTTTCCCGCCTATGCTGCCAGCAAGGGCGGCGTTATCGCCTACACCAAGAACCTTGCAAACCGTCTGGCGCCGCAGGCCATCGCCAACAGTGTGGACCCGGGTGGCGTTATCACGCCGCTCAACCGTTGCGTGATGGAAGACGAACACCTGTGGAACCAGATTATGGAGCTCACGCCGCTTAAGCGCTGGGCCACCGCCCAAGAGATCGCCGAGTGGATCTACTTTGTGGGCGTGACCAACCGGTTTATGACCGGGCAGAGCCTGCTGATCGATGGCGGCGAGGCCGGCCGCACACAATTTATTTGGCCCGAATAGGAAACGCGCCCGATGGAAAGCCGTCGGGCGCGTTTTTGATGTATCGATTTTTAGCCGAGGCAAGTCCAGTTGACGGGGGTCGAGCCGTGCTGTTCGAGTAGCCGATTGGCTGCCGAGAAGGGACGCGATCCCATAAAGGCGGGGAGTTCTGCCGTGGCACGGTTGGCCGAAAGCGGCGAGGGGTGCGTAGAGGCCAGACAGAACTTGCCGGTTGTCTTGCCCGCACCAGTTGCGACGAGCTTGCCTTCGACCATCTGCTGGGCAAAGCGGCCCCATGCCAAAAAGACGACCGGCTGGGGCAGCTGGCAGCAGCGTTCGATAACGTAGTCGGTGAGCGTGCTCCAGCCCAGTTTGGCGTGCGAGTTCGCGGCATGCTCGCGCACGGTGAGCGTGGTGTTGAGAAGCAGGACGCCCTGCTGTGCCCATGGGGTTAGGTCTCCCGTGGCGGGAATGGGGCAACCCAGATCGGCTTTGAGCTCCTTATAGATGTTGCGCAGGCTCGGCGGCAACTTGGTTTGCGTCGCGGGGACCGAGAACGACAGCCCCATGGCCTGGTTGGGCCCGTGATAGGGGTCTTGACCCAGGATGACAACCTTGACCTGGTCGGCCGGCGTATAGGCGAGGGCATTGAGGATGTCGTCTTGTGCCGGGTAGATAGTCTGCTCGGCACGCAAAAGGGCGATGCGCTCGAGCAGCTGGTTCGTAGTGTCACGTACCGGCTGCGGCGCATTGCCCAACCAAGTTGCTATGTTGCGGTCGCGGGTTGCGGTGTCCATGGGGCTCCTTTATGGCAGATGCTCTGTTGGCATCTATTGTAAAGGCGCACCGGTGACCTTTATGCCGCGGCTGCATAAGGAGTGGGGTCTACGAGACGTGCTCGGGCGCTCCTGCCATACGGGCCTGTCCATGTGCGCGAAGGTGCGGAAGCTCGACGGTTGCCACCATGACGCCGGTGAGGATGAGGGCGGCGCCAAAGAAGGCGATGGGGCTCAGGACCTCGCCGACCAGGAAGAACGAGAAGACGGCGGAGCATACCGGCTCGAGCGAGAAGGCGAAGCCGGTGGTCTCGGCAGGCACGTGGGGCTGCACGAGCGTTTGGGTGATAAAGCCATAGGCAGAGCAGATGAGTGCGAGCGCGACGACAACGACAATCTCGCTGGGCGTACTGGGAAGGGTGAAGCCGCCAAAGACGCATGCGGCGATACCCGAGAATAAGCCGCCGAAGCCCAGCTGCCAAACGCCTAGAGCCAGCGGGTCGACATCTTCGACAAAGCGCTTCGCCACAATGATGTGGCCGGCATAGACAAAAGCGGAGAGCAGCATGATGAGCGCGCCCGGGTTCAGGCTGGTAAAGTCGGCGCCCGAGAGCAGCAACATGCCGCAGGTGACGATGGCGGTGCCGACGAGCACCTTGCGCTCGGGGGCGCGGCGCAGCAGGGCGGCGTTGGCAAACGGCACGATCACGACCGTCAGGCTCTGCAAAAAGCCGGCAGTGGAGGCAGAGGTGAGGCTGGAGCCCAGGCACATGCAGGTGAGCTCGGTTGCCATAATGGCGCCGATGATGGCGGCGCGGACCATAAGGTCGCGGTTGATACGGAACGCGCGCTTGTGGAAGAGCAGCAGGCAGGCCGCGAAGGCGATGATGCAGCGCAGCGCAACGATGCTCGTGGCGTTCATGCTGTCCATGCCGATCTTCATGA
The DNA here is from genome assembly GCA_905215225.1 of uncultured bacterium. Classification (GTDB taxonomy): domain Bacteria; phylum Actinomycetota; class Coriobacteriia; order Coriobacteriales; family Coriobacteriaceae; genus Collinsella. The sequence continues at coordinate 7,448 of CAJMPM010000028.1, read as the reverse complement.
GGGGGTACGAAAAGCCCCATGCGACGGGAACGGAAAATGAGAGCGCGATTGCTTTTTTGCGATCCATGGGACTCCTTTTGTTACAGAACGGTTTCGTAAAAAGGATTCTGCTCCCAGATATAGATGTAGTAAAGCGAATGTATCTTCAGTATGATTAAGAAACGCTAATGTTGGCAGAAAAAGCGCTGGCAAAACGTTTTACGGCTGCATTGATGTGGAGGCACGATGGCATCGCGGTATCAGATTGTTTGTATGGTGGTCAATCGCGGCAGTCTTAAGGGCGCGGCGGACGAGTTGGGCTATACGCAAAGTGCGGTGAGCCAGGCCGTCAAGGCGCTCGAGCGCGAGCTGGGCACCACGCTTATCGAGCGCGGAAAGCAGGGCGTCTCGCTTACGCGCGACGGTAAACAGTATCTGCCGTACCTGCGCCAGATTGTGACTGCCGAGGCCGAGCTCGAGGGCAAGCGCCAGGAGCTGCTGGGGCTTTCGTCGACTGATATTCGCATCGCGACGTTTACCAACGTGAGTCGAACCGTATTGCCGCGCGTGATCCGCGATTTTGGAGCCCTGCACCCGGGCGTACGCTTTACCCTCAAGCAGGGCGATTACACGCGCAACGCCCAGTGGGTGCACGATGGCGTGGTTGATTTTTGTTTTACGGCGCGCGGATTTACCGCTGGGCTCGAGAAGCGCGTGGTCTATCACGACGAGTTGGTGGCATTGTTGCCGGCCGCGCATCCGCTGGCGGCAAAGGAAAAGGTGACGCTCGCCGACCTGGCGTCCGAGCCCTTTGTGCTGCTGGATGAGGGCGAACAGAGCCTGGTGCTCGATGCATTTGCGACACATGGGCTGTCGCCGCACGTGACGAGTGAGGTGACTGACGACTACACCATCATGGCGATGGTGGAGGAGGGCCTAGGCGTGAGCATGCTCTACCGTCGTACTGTGGAGGGCATGCGAGCCGATATTCGTGTGCGACCCATCGTGCATGCTCCCTCGCGCGACGTAGTGGCAGCTTGGCGCAGCTGGGATACCATGCCTATCGCCACGAGGCGCTTTATCGACTATATGAGCTCGCATATTGTCAATTAATGACTGGCGTGGCGTTGAGTGCGGTGTTTAGCGGGCTGTCGCTTTGGCTTGGGTGGCGCGATAGGTGCGTGCCGGGTGGCAAAGTAGTACCGCTACGACCATAAAGAACGCCGTGGTGCCCAGGCTGATGGGGTAGACCATCATGATGTTCGCAAAGGTGTGGAAGTGCGGGAACACGCAGAACACCCAATAGAAGCGGATGCCGCAGACGCAGATCATGGTGATGAGGGCGGGCGTGAGCGAGATACCAAAGCCGCGCAGGTAGCCGGACATGTTTTCGTAGAACATGCTAAAGGCGTACGCCGGGAAGATCGAACACACGCGGATATAGCCGATCGAGACGATGTTGGGATCGCTGTTGAACAGCGACAAGATCTCGCGCCCCAGGCCGACAATAACGATGATCGTGGTGAGTGCAACGATACCGCCTTCGACCAGGCAGACCTTGAGCGTTTTGGTGCAGCGGTCGATCTGGCGGGCACCGTGGTTTTGTCCCACAAAGGTGGTGCAAGCCTGGCTAAAGCTGTTGAGCAGGTTGTAGCATACGTACTCCAAGCTCATAGCGGCGCTCGATGCCGCCATGACCTCGGTGCCCAGGCTGTTGATAGCAGACTGGATGATGATGTTGGCGACGGCAAAGACGGCGCTCTGGATGCCGGCGGGCAGGCCGATCTTGACGATGCGCTTGAGGGCGACGGGGTCGATAGCCAGGTCGCGCGGGGTGACGCGGACGACGGAGTCGGTCTTGAGCAGGCGGATAAAGAGCGTAGCGGCGCTGACGGTGTAGGCGATGGCGGTGGCGATGGCGACGCCCGCGACGCCCCAGTGGAGTACGGGGACAAAGATGAGGTCCAGGCCAATGTTGAGGACGGTGGACACGGCAAGCGCCTGCAGCGGCATGCGGGTGATGCCGACGGAGCGGAAGATCGCGGCCGCAAAGTTGTAAAGCAAGATCGAGGGCATGCTGAGCAAAAAGACGCGTAGGTAGAGCGAAGCGAGCGGCATGGTTTCGGCGGGAACGTTGAGCGCGGCGAGCATGGGCTCGGCAAAGATCTCGCCCAGTGCGATGACGACAAAGCCCACGAGCGCCATTAAAATCGAGGTATGGACGGCGCGTTTGACCATGTTCTGATCGTTGCGGCCGATAGCGTTGGCGATGACCACGTTGGAGCCAAGCGACATGCCAATAAACAGGTTGAGCATAAGACTGGTAAGCGGAACATTGGAGCCGACCGCCGCCATGGCGAGGGTTCCCTGGTCGCCCGAGAAATTACCAATGATGACCGTGGCGATTAGGTTCGACAGCTGCTCCAAGATGCTCGTGGCGGCCACGGGGAAGGCGAACAGGGGAATATTGCGCCACAGCGAGCCGGTGGTCATGTCAATGTGCTTAGATACGGTGTCAGCCATACGCTCTCAATCTCTAACATGCTCTTTTGTGCTTATTTGCGCAGACGATGATACTCCTAATCGCCTAGTCATTGGGGACGTTCTAAAACGATTACTCATTCAAGAACGTCCCCAATGACTAGGCGGGGAAGGCGTGCGACAATGGTGGGCGTTGTGTTGTTCGCGCTAAGGAGTTGCCATGTTGTTGTGTCCCGTTTGCCATGAGCCGCTGGTGGATGACGAACGCGGTGCTGCATGCGCGGGTGGGCACCGGTTTGACCGTGCGCGCGAGGGCTATCTATATCTCCTGCGCTCGTCCAAGAGCGGCGACTCCATGGGCGATCCCAAGTCGCAGGCACGCAGCCGTCGCGACTTTCTGAACCGCGGTTACTATGCGCCGTTGCGCGATGCGATGGTCGAGCTGGTGCGCGAGCGGGTGTCTGGACGTGCCGCGTCTACGAACTGCCCCATGACGTTGCTCGATATTTGCTGTGGCGAGGGCTACTACACCAGCGCCATGGGTGCGGTGCCGGGCGTGGATGCTTACGGCTTTGACCTGGGCAAAGAGATGGTGCGCCTTGCCGCCAAGCGCGGCGATGCGACCTACTTCGTGGCCAACATGAAGGACATCCCCGTGGCCGATGGCACCTTCGATATGGTGACCGAGCTCTTCGCTCCCTTTAACGAGCGCGAGTTTGCCCGCGTGCTGGCGCCGGAGGGCTCGCTCTACACCGTGGTGCCGGGTGCCCGTCATCTGTTTGGGCTTAAGGAAGTGCTCTACGATACGCCGTACCTTAACGACGAGAAGCTGCCGAAGACTACCGAGCTCGAGTTGGTCGGAACGCAGCGGGTATCTGCGAATATTACGCTCCAGACCCAGGCCGACATCGAGGCGGTGTTCCAGATGACGCCGTACTACTACCGCACACGCCCTGCCGACAAAGAGCGCCTGGCAAATTTGGACACGCTCCAGACCGATATCGACTTCATCATCGCCGAGTACCGCCACTGCTAACCTACCAAAAAGGGACAGGTTTATTTTGGCAGGTTTTATCTGGGCAAACGCAAAGGGCCGACCGCGGAGATGCGCGATCGGCCCTTTTTAGTTGCTTGGCTGCAGAGGTTATGAGAAGCGAGCGCTTACAGGCGGTCCTTGTTCTCGGCCTTAACGGCGTGTGCCTGCTGAACAAAGAACAGGTCGTACACCACGATGACAAAGGCGACGATATTGACGGCGCTGCCGCCGAGCGCGGGAAGCGTGAGCGCGGCCTGCGCAATCGTGGCGATTGCGGCAACGATGCCGAGCTTAAACGCAGCATCCACCTGCGAAGGCTTGTTGGCGCCCTTGATGCCCGCAACACCTGCGGCGAGATCGATGAGGCCCTTGGCGATCAGCACGACCGCGGCGAGCATGGCGTTCGACCCGTACGTGGAATCGAGGTTGCCGGTCGCGATGCCGGCGATTCCAATGACGAGACTGGCGATGCCCAGAACAAAATAAATCAGGGCAAGGATTTTGAGTGTCTTGCGAGCGGCGCTCATAGCTGGTCCTTTCGATGCGGGCGCGGAGAATCTGTCGCACCCAGGTTGCGGCACATATCGTGAAGCACATTGTAGTTCAACGGGGCGATGCATGCGTTTGAAAGCGTCTCTTGCCTGTACGGTCCAACCTTTCAAAAAGGAAAGCTGGACGTAAGCCAAATCGATGGCAGCCCATGTGTGGCGCTGCGATGATGAGGCCGTAACAAGGAGCTGGTCTCAAGGAGGAGTCATGATGTACGGAGCAGGGCAAGTGCGTGAGCCGCAGTCGTTGGGAAGGCGCATGGGTGATTCTGTGATCGCTGCCGTGTGCACGGGATTGATGGCGGTGCTTTGCATTGCGATGCTGTGGACCATGTCGCATGTGGGACAATAGCGGACGGTTGGGTGCTGGCATAAACGGCACTCGCGTATTCGTTTTGCTTGCTAAGGAGTGCCCATGGGCGTCGTCGATCCCTTTTCTGTTGCTCGGGCCGCGGGGCTTGAGCTGATCGGGAAGTCCGAGGGCCTCACGCTCACCGACGGCACGATGGAGCTGCGTGCCGATTTTGACCGCATGCTTCCGCGGCTCAAGCAGGGCCGTCTGCAGCAAGAGCTGTTGGTAAAGGCTGCGCGCGCAAAAGGCATCGAGTGCCCATGGGCGATTGATGCCACGGCAGGCTTTGGCGAGGATTCGCTGCTGTTGGCGGCCGCGGGCTTTACCGTCGATCTGTATGAGCAGGATTGCGTGATCGCGGCGCTCCTCAAGGATGCCCTGGATCGCGCGGCAGATGATCCGGCGCTTGCGGCTGCCGTGTCGCGCATGCGCTTACATGCGGGCGAGGACAGCATTGCCGGCCTTCGCCATACGGCTGAGCTGATCGGGCGGGGCGAGCTTGCCGCCCCCGACGTGGTATATCTGGATCCCATGTTTCCCGAGCGCACCAAGAGCGCGGCGGTGAAAAAGAAGTTCCAACTCTTGCACCATCTGGAGCAGCCGTGCGCCGATGAGGAGACGCTGGTCGAAGCTGCGCTTGCGGCGCGCCCGCGCAAGGTCGTTATCAAGCGGCCGGTGAAGGGGCCGCTGCTTGCCGGCGTTAAGCCGAGCTATCAACTTGCGGGCAAGGCCGTTCGCTACGATGTGTTGGTGCCGCCGCGCCCGTAGCTTGCGTGCGATGGCTGGCGCTCCGTCAATGCCGTGCCGATGCGGCGCCTATTTCCAAGGGTGCGACGTCAAGTGCCAGCCGCCGCAGTATTCGCATTTGTAGCAGGCCAGCCCGCGGCGTCCGCGGTTTTCGCAGTCGGCCATAACTGCCTCGGCCTCGGCGCGCGTGTCGTAACGGTTTTTGCGCTCGCACGATTTGTAGCGCCAGGCTTCATCGCGCTCGGCGTCCAGGGCGTCGCGGCGCTCGTCTTCGCGCGCAAACAGGTCGCTCATATCGCCGCCGGTGGCAGCGCTCAAAAACTCGCTTTTGGCCTTTGACCAGGCGGCTCGCTTTTTGCTTCCCATCTGCTTCGCGCCCTTCTCCAAACGTTGGTATCATTGCTCAATCAAAGTGATACCAATAAACGTGAGGTCGCCGCGTGATGATCAGAAAAACCCTCGATACCGACATTCCCGCCGTCATGGCCATCTATGACGCGGCCCGCGCCTTTATGCGCGCGCATGGCAACGCCACGCAGTGGCCCGAGGGCACACCTTCTGCCGAGCAGCTGGCTGCCGATATCGCCGCCGGTGGCAGCTATGTGTGCGAAGTCGACGGTCGCGTGGTAGCGACGTTTGCCTTTTTACCAGGACCGGACGAGTGCTATGACGTAATTGAGGACGGTCAATGGCGCAGCGACACTCCGTACGCCGTGCTGCACCGTGTGGCATCCGACAGCACCGTGCACGGTATCGCGGCTGCGATGTTTGCCTTTGCCAAAGAGCGTGCCGATCACCTGCGTATCGACACACATCAGGACAACCTGCCCATGCAGGGTGCCATCTTAAAGGCTGGCTTTGAGCGCGCCGGCGTCGTGTATGTGTCCGATGGCACTCCGCGCGTTGCCTTCGATTGGCTGCGTGAGGCATAAGAGCGGAGACGCGTATCAACAATTCGCGCGAACGAAAATGGCCCCGAGCGGGGCCATTTTTGGTTGCTGCGCTGTTTTGAAAGCCGGCTTTCGTAAGGCGCGAACCTACGAAAATCGCCGCGCGGCAACGCGGGGCGATGAGCTCGGTCGGGGGATAGGGCCCGCTTCGCCCGCCGGCCCGTAAATTGTATCATCCAGTGTGGAACGAGGGTGCCCGTTGCCGCGTGCGATGGGCTTGCAATAAGAGGAGAGCCATGTCGAAGCAAGCGGTCGTTGGAATCTTGGCGCATGTCGATGCTGGCAAGACCACGTTGGCCGAGGCCATGCTGTTCAACGCGGGTCGCATTCGCAAGCGCGGCCGCGTGGACGATGGCGATTCGCATCTGGATACGAACGCAATCGAGCGCGAGCGTGGCATCACGATTTTCTCGTCGCAGGCCGTGCTTGACCACGGTGATACCCACGTTATGCTCGTGGATGCGCCCGGCCACGTCGATTTTTCGGCCGAGGCGGAGCGCACATTGCGCGCGCTGGACTACGCGATTTTGGTTGTGGGCGCCAACGATGGCGTGCAGGGGCACACCGAAACCCTGTGGCGCCTGCTTGCGCGCTATGACATTCCGACGTTCATCTATATCAACAAAATCGATTTGGAGAATCCCGGCCGCGATGTTTTGCTGGCACAACTTGGGCAGCGTCTTTCCGAGGGCTGCCTGGATGCCAGCGAACTGTTGGCGGGCGCCGCCGTTCAGGAGGACGCTGCTGCGTTGGACGAGGCGGCACTCGAGGAGTTTCTTGAGGCGGGTGAGCTTTCCGTCGCAACGCTGTCGCGCATGGTTGCCGAGCGCAAGCTCTTTCCCTGTTTTACCGGCTCGGCGCTCAGGGACCAGGGCGTGGACGCGCTGCTGGATGGCATATGCGCGCTGATGCGCGAACAGGCATGGTGCCCGGAGTTTGCCGCGCGCGTCTATCGTGGCAGCCGCGGGGATCGTGGCGAGCGCTTGGCTTGGGTTAAAGTGACCGGCGGCACGCTGCATGCCAAGCAGATGATTGACGGACGTTCCGGCGCCGAGGCATGGGAGCAGAAGGTCGATCAGGTACGCATCTATAACGGCGAAAAGTATGAGCTTGCCCAAGAAGTTGCTGCTGGCGGTATTTGTGCCGTGACGGGTCTTGCGCACGTTCGCCCAGGGGACGCCCTGGGCGCGGAGCCCGCGGGCGATGCGCCCGTCATTGCGCCGGTCCTCACCTATACGGTGCTGCCGAACGAGCACGATGTCCATACGGTGTTCAAAGCACTGACTGAGCTGGCGGACGAGGATCCCATGCTCGGCGTAAACTGGAATACGCATCTTGAACAAATACATCTGCAG
>CAJMPM010000027.1 GCA_905215225.1 uncultured bacterium | reverse complement strand
ATCGCGCCAGAAACCCTCGGAATCCTGCGTCCACTCACCCGTGCGGTGATGGTAGAGTACGTTGCTGCTGTAATAGGTCTCACGACGACCGTTATAGTTATTGACACCAGCGGAACGCGTCAGTCCCGAACCATTCGCATAATACGCAGCTGCCGTATAGGACGGGCCGTAGTCTGCGTTGCCATATGAAGCCTCAGCGGCCTCGGCGGCTTCCGCCTCGGCGGCCGCAGCCTCGAGCGCCTCGCGCTTGGCATCCTCAAGCGTGGAGCGAAGCTCGTCGAGCTCGGTCGACTTGGCGTCGACCTCCCCCATCGTCAACAGGCTACCCGCACCGTCGATGCAGCCCTGCAACACAGCGCGCTCGTCATCGGTAGCATAGTCGCCATACATATTCATAATGATCTGAGCGCGCATCTCAAGGGAATCGCGCTTGGCCTCCATCGAGGCGTTCCACTCCTGCATGGAACCATAACCATCGCCGCGATAGTCAACGGGCTGTACAAGCGTCGTCTCGGACGGCGTAGATCCAACCGTATCGGACAGTGTTGCGGCGTGGGCATCAGTTGCACCGGCGCCCGCCAAAAGTGCCACGGTCAGAGCGGCGGAAAGGGCGGCGGCTTTCGGTTTTCGTGAATCGATCCTCATGTAGCTGGAAACCTCCGTAGTGCGTTTTTGCTGCGTTTGAGCTGCGTGTGATTCGATCGCGCTGCATAGTACCCCGAGCAAATCGCGACCTGCGGTTTTACTCAAAAGGCGCACGTCAATTGCGTAAAACTCACATCCTCTCAACAGGAGTTTTCCACAACTCGAATGCATAAAGCGTGCCAAAAACCCTGTTTTTGCACCCTCTCTATGCAAAAAAGGCGCCTGTGCGACCATTGTTCGCACAGGCGCCTTGAGCAGGCATTTTATGCAGTTATACCTATCGAGTCGCAAGGGGTCCTTGCACAAGTCGCCTTACTCGTCCAGCGCGGCGAAGGCCTGTTTCAGATCCCAAATGATGTCCTCGGCGTTCTCGGTACCGATGGAAAGACGGATCGTGGAGGGCGTGATGTTCTGCTCGGCGAGCTCCTCGGCAGAGAGCTGGGAGTGCGTGGTGGTAGCCGGGTGCACGACGAGCGACTTGCCGTCGGCCACGTTGGCGAGCAGCGAGAAGACCTGCAGATGGTCGATGCACTTCCAAGCTGCCTCCTGGCCACCCTTAATCTCAAAGGTATAGATCGAGGCTCCGCCGTTGGGGAAGTACTTCTGATAGAGCTCGTGATCGGGGTGCTCAGACAGGCTCGGGTGGTTCACCTTGGCGACATGGCTATCACCAGCCAGGAACTCAACGACCTTCTTGGTGTTCTCGACATGACGGTCAACGCGCAGCGACAGAGTCTCGGTGCCCTGGAGCAGGATCCAAGCGTTGAACGGGCTGATGCAGGCGCCCTCGTCACGCAGCAGGATAGCGCGGACATAGGTTGCGAAGGCGGCGGGACCGACAGCCTCGGCAAACGAAACACCGTGGTAGGAGGGGTTGGGCTCAGCGATCTGCGCATACTTGCCGCTCGCCTTCCAGTCAAAGTTGCCGCCATCGACAATCACACCACCCAGCGAGGTGCCGTGGCCGCCAATGAACTTAGTTGCGGAGTGAACGACGATGTTGGCGCCGTGCTCCAGCGGGCGGATCAGGTACGGGGTGCCGAAGGTGTTATCGACAACGACTGGCAGGCCGTGCTTCTTGGCGACCTCGGAGATAGCGTCGATGTTGGGAATATCGGAGTTGGGGTTACCGAGCGTCTCGAGGTAAATGACCGTGGTGTTGTCCTTGATGGCACCCTCGACCTCGTCCAGGTTATGGGCATCGACGAAGGTGGTCTCGACACCAAACTGGGATAGCGTATGCTCCAGCAGGTTATAGGAACCGCCGTAGATGGTCTTCTGGGCGACCACGTGGTCACCAGCTTGGGCGAGGGCCTGCAGGGTATAGGTGATGGCAGCGGCGCCAGAGGCGACGGCGAGGCCAGCAACGCCACCCTCGAGTGCGGCGATACGGTCCTCGAAGACGCCCTGGGTGGAGTTGGTCAGACGGCCGTAGATGTTACCGGCGTCGGCAAGACCAAAGCGGTCGGCGGCGTGCTGGGAGTTGCGGAACACGTAGCTCGTGGTCTGGTAGATAGGCACGGCGCGGGAGTCGGATGCGGGATCGGCGCTCTCCTGGCCAACGTGAAGCTGCAGGGTGTCGAAACCAAAGGTGTGCTCGGGGTTGTTGATAAACTGGCTCATGATGATCTCCTTGATCGAACAAAAGTAATAAGGGTAAGAGAAGTAAGTCGCTGTCTCCTGATCACGCCGACGGGCGCAAGCAGGAGCCCGGCATTCGTCTTGGTAAGCAATTCATATGCGGGCCTCCTTTCGCATCCCGGTTCCGTGGTCGGCTTAATTACCTACCGCCTTTGTGTGTTTTGAATAGTACGAGCATTGTTTACCTCGGTCAATCACTTAAAAGCGCTAACCTGTTATCGGTTATATAGATAACACTCGAAAGGATGGCGCCGATGACCCTCCAGCAGCTTCGTTTTCTGATCGCCGTGGCAGAGTCCGGCTCAATCAACGCCGCAGCTCAGCGCCTCTATACCGCTCAGTCCAACATCTCAAACGCCGTCAAAAGCCTAGAACAGGAACTCCATCTGGAGATCTTTACGCGCTCCAGCCGCGGCGTCACGCTCACCAACGACGGCACCGAGCTTTTGGGCTATGCGCGCCAGGTCGTAGAGCAGGCCGACATGCTCGAGGCGCGCTACGAGGACGGCGGCACCCCGCAAGCCCGCCTCGCCATTTCCGCCCAGCACTACGCCTTTTCGGTCGAGGCCTTTGTCAACGTGGTCGAGCGCTGCCGCGACAGCAAGTTCGAGTTCATCATGCGCGAGACCACCACATCACAGATCATCGATGACGTCCGCGCGTTTCGCAGCGACATCGGCATCCTCTATCTGGACGACTTTAACGCCCGCGTCCTGCAGAGGGCCTTCGCCGACGCCCGCGCAAGCTTCCACCCCCTCTTCGACGCGACGGTCCACGTCTTCGTTAGCGAGCGCCATCCACTCGCACGCCGCCCTCAGCTGTCCCTTGCCGACCTCACGCCCTATACGCGCTACAGCTTTGAGCAGGGAACCTCAAACTCCTTCTATTACGCCGAGGAACCTTTTAGCTATATCCCTTGCGACCGCAACATACGAATCTCGGACCGCGGAACACTTACTAACTTACTTATCACGTCGAACGGTTACACCCTGTCGACCGGTGTCCTCTCCAATGAAATGCAATGGGGCATGGCATCGATCCCGTTAGCAGACGCCCCAACGATGCATGTGGGCTACATCATGCATGACGATCGCAAGCCCTCTCCCCTCTTGCAGCAATACCTCGACGAGCTCAACCGCATCATCCATGCCGACCAACTGTCAGAAGACGGGGTAGAAATCGTAGATTGCTAGCCCCCGGCGGGCATGGCGCTACAATGGTCACTCACACGAAACATACCCAACGAAAGGAACCATGTGAAGGTCATCATCTATACCGACGGCTCGGCCCGATCAAATCCGGGACGCGGCGGCTACGGCGCCGTGCTCAAGTACACCAACCCCGCCGGCAAGACCTTCACCTCCGAGCTTTCGCGCGGCTACGCCAAGACCACCAACAACCGCATGGAGCTCATGGCGGTCATCGTGGCGCTCGAGGCACTTAACCGCCCCTGCGAGGTCGAGGTCCATTCCGATTCGCAATACGTCGTCAACGCCTTCAACAAACACTGGATCGACGGCTGGAAAAAGCGCGGGTGGAAAACTGCCAACAAGCAGCCCGTCAAGAACCGCGACCTGTGGGAGCGCCTGCTTGCCGCAAAGAGTAAGCATAAGGTGGAATTCATCTGGGTTAAGGGGCATGCCGGCCACGAGCTCAATGAGCGCTGCGACGAGCTCGCCACCACCGCGGCCGACGGAGCCAACCTCGATATCGACACCGGCTTTAGCGAGAGCGACCTGTAACGGCGTTTTTGCACGCTATTTCCTGCCCCCTCGCGCTACACTCATCCTGTAAACCGAACGGCACGAGGGGGATACATGCTGCGTATAGCGACCATCGGCACATCCATGATCACCGACGACTTTATCCAAGTCGTCAACGCCAACGACCAAGCCGCGTTTGTGGGCACGCTTTCACGCGATGCCAATCGCGGTGCTGCCTTCACCGCTAAGCACGGCGGCGAGCGTAACTTCACCGCGCTTGACGAGCTTACGTCCGCTGCCGACGTCGACGCCGTCTACATCGGCAGCCCCAATGCGCTCCACTACGAGCAGGCGCTCGCCTGTATCACCGGCGGCAAGCACGTTATCGTCGAAAAGCCTTTTTGTGCCACCGAGGCACAGGCGTTCGAGGTCTTTCGCGCAGCCGAGGCGGCGGGCGTCGTAGCCCTCGAGGCCATGCGCCCCCTCCATGACCGCGCTTTCCACGCCATCGAGGACGCCCTGGGTGAGATCGCCCCCATCCGCCGCGCCTCATTGCGCTTTGGCAAATATTCCTCGCGCTACAACGAGATTCTCGCGGGACACGCCACCAATATCTTCGACTGCAATATGGCATCGGGTTCCCTCATGGATATTGGCGTCTACACCGTCGAGCCCATGGTCGAGATCTTCGGCATGCCCTCCGGCCTTACGAGCATGGCTACTCTGCTCGACCCCACCACGCGACAGCTCACGCACGGCCCCATCGACGGCTGCGGTTCCATCCTCGCCAGCTATGGCGGAGGCCGCATCTCCGTCGAGCTCGCGCACTCCAAAATTACGAATGACCTACTGCCCTCGCAGATCGAAGGCGAGCGTGGCACTATCCAGATTGACCATCTGTCAACGCCCCGCAACGTCCGCATCGACTATCGCGGCGACGTCGTACGCGGCTCGGCGACCGAGGCGCCGCGCGAACAGGGCGACAACGGCCGCGTGCTCGACCTGCCCAAATCGAGCAACACCATGGAATACGAACTCACAGACTTTATCACCGCCATCGGCGGCATCGATAACGTTAAGGAAGAGATTTGGGAGACCCCGGCGGGACGCCACGAGCTTGGCCACTACCGCGATGTCACGCTCGTCTCACTGCGCATCATGGATGCCGTGCGCCAGCAGGCCGGCATAACCTTCCCGGCCGACGCAGGCAAGCAGGCATAGCGATGGGCCTCTTCGATACGTTCTTCTCCAGCGTCACCGGCGGCAGTCGAGAGCCTCAAAAACCATCAAACGTCGAGCTCGAGCTGCGCCGCAGGCTTACTGTGCTCGCAAGCGACGAGGCCACTCAAGACACTCCCCTGCGCTATTTCCTGCGCTGGGCGGGGCAAGTCCAGGGCGTTGGCTTTCGCTTTACCAACACCAACCTCGCGCAGGCACGCGCGCTCACCGGCTGGGTGCGTAACATGGAAGACGGCTCAGTCGAGATGGAGATACAGGGAGCTCCGGCAGACATCCTATCTCATCTCGAGGCGCTTCATGCCTCCTACGAGCGCATGGGAACGCGTTTTCGCCTCGCAGACGCCCAGGCCCGGGCCCCACTTACCAATGAAGACGGTTTCAGTCCTCGTTATTAGTATTGTGTGCTAAATACGGTATCATTTACCTACGACCGTTGATAGAAAAGAGGCGAGGCGCATGGCGGTGCAAAGAAGGAATACCAAGCAGCGAAAGCTGGTTCTTGACGCCGTGCGCCAAAGCTACAACCATCCCACCGCCGACGAAATCTACAACGTCGTGCGCGCGCAGGATGACAAAATCAGCCGCGGTACGGTCTACCGCAACCTCAATCTCTTGGCCGACGCCGGCGAGATCCTCTCCATCAAGACGCCGGGCGGCAGCCGCTTCGATCGCACGATCGAGCCGCACGCACATATCATCTGCACCTCATGCAGCCGCGTCATCGACGTACCGCTCCCCTTCGATGCCCAGCTCGATGCCAAGGCGTCCGAGCAAATCGGCTGGAACGTCACGTCGCACTACACCATCTTCGAGGGCCTCTGCCCCAACTGTAGGTAGATTTTGGGACATGCCTACTCAGCAAGTAGACGACGCAGCTCTTCTTCGACCGTGCGCACGTAGCGGACGCGGTCGTTAATGCCACGCATAGAGGGGTTGCAGCTCTCCATCAGATAGGGATGGCCCACCACGTTGAGCATGTCACGGTCGTTTTCGTTATCGCCAAACGCCATCATCTCATCGGGCGAAATACCCAGGGCACGACCGTAATCGGCAAGCGCGGAGCCCTTGCCCGAACCGAAACCGATAAAGTCCGTCCATTCGGTTCCCGACGTCATCACATCGACCCGGTCGCCAAAGCGACGCACAAAATACTCCAGCGCCGCCGGCTGCTCTGTCTCGGGCGTTTGGAACGCAATCTTAATGACATCCTCGTCAATGTCCTCGGGACGGTCGACCACCGCCACATCGCAGTGGACCTCATAGCGCAAATGATCGACGAACGCATCGTTGCCGCTCATGGTGTAGAGGTGTCCCTCACACGAAAGGGTCACGTCGGCATGGGGATACGCAACCACGGCATTCGCGATATCCATAGCAAGGCTACGCTCCATGGAACGCTTGACAACGGCACGTCCCTCGCTCATCACCAGGGCTCCGTTTTCGCACACATAGGCGAGCTCATCGGCCACCGGGGCAAACAGATAGCGCAAGCTCGCATATTGACGGCCGCTCGCCGGCATAAACACGATACCGCGACGATGCAGCTCATCGATGAGCTCAAAGGCCTCGGAACGCGGCTCGCGCTCCCCCGGATGCAGCAACGTACCGTCCAAATCGCATGCAATCAGCTTGATTCCTTCAAGACCCATATGCTCCCCCACAGCATCTCATCAACAGAAAGGCGGACTTTGAATAGTTGTCTCTCAAAGTCCGCCTTACTTATACGCACGTTAACCGCGCGCCTTCTTTACGATCGTAAAGTCTGGTGCCATACTCACAACGGCATCCGCCGCACTCGACGCAAAGCGCCGGTCCGCATCGAGTTCACGGGTAACCACCGAGAGCCGAACGCCCTCGACGCCCCGGAGCATGCGGCCCAAAACAGGCTGCACCGGCGTATACATGCGCACGGTATGCTCGTCCGAGTCGCCCCGGAAGAGCGGCGCATGCATGTTGCCGATCTCCCAGCACGCATGCGCGAGCGCAATCGGATCCATGCGGTCGACTTCGACCAAATAGACCTCGGCGCTGCGCAGGCGCACGACAACCGCCACGGGCACCATGCCCGAACGGTCGATGGCGAGCACGTCGCCGTCGACAAGACGACCGCCGTCGGCAGTATCCAGCCGAACATCGATCGTGCGCCCCAGCTCCGTCACGCCCACAAACAGGCGCGCATCAGCCTGGTCCCAATCGAGTAGCAGCTCGTCAACCTCAAAGACGCCACCCAGCTCCCGACGAAGCAGGAGTTCGTAGGACGGGTCGTTGAGATTTCCCAAGCATGTCGTCGAAACCAAGCGTTCAGGCATACTCTAGTCCTCGACCTCAACGAGCTCGATATCAAAGTTGAGGTCCTTGCCGGCGAGCTCGTGGTTGGCGTCGAGCGTCACGGCCTCGGGCGTCACATCGATGACGACGGCGGGGACAGGCATGCCGCTCGGCGTGGACAGGAAGAGCTTCATACCCTTCTCGATCTGCTCGATGTTGGGAACCTGCTCGGCCGGGAAGGTCAGGACCATCTCGGGGTTGTGCTCGCCGTAGGCATCGGCAGCAGGAATGTGCACGGTCTTCTTCTCGCCCACCTGCATGTCGACAACGGCGGCGTCGAAGCCCTTGATCATCTGACCGGCGCCGCAGGTGAACTCCAGCGGCTCGCCACGATCGTAGGAGCTATCGAACTGCGTGCCGTCATCGAGCGTGCCGCGATAATGGGTCTTGACCTTCTTGCCCTGGTTGGACATGGTAACCTCCGTGATAAGGGCGGCGCACAACGCGGGCCGCCGTGAACATATGGCGCTAACTATACCCTAGTCATACAATTCAAAGACAGTTTGCAAAGAAACGCTGCAACCGGAGGAACCATGGCATATCCCGTATTCGACCTACACTGCGACACCGCCGACCGCATCGGCTGGGCCACGCTCGATCTCGACCTGCGCTTTACCGCGGGCACCGACGGTTATTTCCCCGGCGACGAAACGCATCCGCAAGATTTCGACCTCATCGAGGGCAACGCCTGCGCCATCTCGCTCGCAAAGATTGGCAACACGCCGTGGGCACAGTGCTTCGCCACGTTTGTCCCCGACGAGATTCCCACCGCCCACGCCGCGCGCTTCCAGGCGCAGATCATGGCGCACATGAGCGGCCAGGCAATGCTCAACCACGACCGCATGGTCAACGTACGCAGCGCCGCTGACATTCGCCCTGCGCTCAAAGACGGCAAGGTCGCATGCATCCACACCATCGAAAACGCCACGTTCTTTGCCGAGGACCCCGCGCTGATCGAGGTGCTCAAGAGCCTGGGCGTACTCATGTCATCACTCAGCTGGAACGCGCAGGGACCGCTCGCGAGCGGCCACGACACCCACGCCGGCCTCACCGCCGCCGGCATCGAGGCGCTTACTCAGATGGAACACGCCGGCATGGTGCTCGACGTCTCCCACCTCAACGATGAGTGCTTTGACGAGATCGTCGCCCATGCCACGCGCCCCTTCGTCGCCAGCCACTCCAACTCCCGCGCGGTTTGCGGCGTCAAGCGCAACCTCACCGACGACCAATTCCGCACCATTCGCGACATGGGTGGCATCGTCGGCCTCAACTACTGCAGCGAGTTCCTTTCCAACGACGCAACCGACAAGACCGCCGCAGACGTCACCTTCGACCAGCTGGCGGCACATATCGAGCACTGGCTCGACCTGGGCGGCGAGGACGTCATCGCGCTCGGCGGCGACTGGGACGGTGCCACGGTGCCCGCCTTCCTCTCCGATGCCAGCAAGATGCCCGAGTTCCAGAACATGCTCTCCAAGCACTTTGGCAAGACCGTGATGCAGAAGCTCTGCAGCGACAACGCCCTTGCCTTCTTCGAGCGTTATTAATTTCACATCCCTTGAGCGGGCCGGCATGTCAAGCGATCGACATGCCGGCCCGTCCCCAATCTGAAGGATAACTTTTGACGCAGCAATTTACGATTTTCCTACCCCGACCGGATGGGACGCCCATCCCCGTCGTCGTTACCAAAAAGCGCGTCAAGAACTTCAACCTACGCGTCACATCGAGCGGTGAGGTCCACGCCAGTGCACCGCTCGACGCCAGCTGCGAGCGCATCGAAGCGTTTGTAAAGCGCAACAGCGCCTGGATTATCAGCCGACTTGCCCGGCGCGAGCAACGTCAGGCGACGGCGCGAGAGCCGCTCAGTCCCTCGTCCATCATTGCACTTTGGGGCAAGCCCATCACAGTACAGGATGCACTCGATCACAACTTTACATCACCCGCACCGCGACCCAAACAGGCCACCTTCGCAAGTTTTATGGGTACCGATAAATCGGATGAAAGCCCACAGACCAAGCGGCACGCAATCCTCGACGGCCTAACGTCCGATGAGCTCCAAGCCCACATCGACCAGCTCTATACGTCCGAAGTCACATCGGCGCTGCGCGATATGGTGCACGCATACGAAATCGCAATGGGTGTCGCCGTTTCCCGCGTTTCCGTACGCAGCATGAAAACGCGTTGGGGCTCATGCACTCCCAAATCCGGCGCCATTCGCATCGCACGCGAGCTTGCCGCCTACCCCGTCGAATGCCTCGACATGGTTGTCGCCCACGAGCTCGTCCACCTGCTCGAGCCAAGCCACAATCAGCGGTTCCACGCCCTGCTCGACACGTACTGCCCCAACAATAGAGCCCTGTCGCAGCGGCTCAAAAAACCGCCCGCCAACGAGCCCTAGCGTCGGCTAGCGCACGCGCTCGATCTCGACACCGCAGCTTGCCAGGGGAAGACCGACGGGCGCCCAAGGCTTATCGAGCTTAACGCGCACGCCAAGCAGCAAGGGGTAACGACGCAGCAGCATCTGGGCCACACCCTCGGCTGCAGCCTCGATGAGCTTAAACGTATGTTCGCGCAGATAGCCGTCGACATCGTGGCACACCGAGCCGTAATCAATCGAGGCAGCAAGGTTATCGTGCTCCCCTGCCGCGCGCAGGTCGGCATAGAGCACCAAGGACACGACAAACTTCTGCCCCAGGGCGTTCTCCTCGGGATACACGCCGTGGTTGGCAAAGACCTCGAGACCGTCGATAGTAATGCGGTCGGCATGGCGAAGATCGTCATAGCTCACGTGGGGCTCCGCCGTCGCAGTGGATATTTCGCCCCTTCCACGGCGGGCAAGCTCGGCACCCTCGGTCTTGGTTGCATTCTCGGGCAGCTTTTTGTTACTCATCGCGATCGTCTCCTTCGTTTAGAACCCCGACCGCGCAAACTAACTACACGCGAATCGACAGGTTCTTTTTATCATCGCTCCAGTTGCAGGCATTGCGCGCGGGGCATGCAAAGCAGGCGCGCGACGCTTTGTCGGCTGCATAGAGCAGACGCTCAAGCGGCTGGCTATTCACGCGCAGCTTTCGATGGCCCAGAATGGCCGTCTTAATGGCTGCGGCATCGGCCGGCTCAAACGCCACATCATCGGGCATGCCGCCGAGAATCGCATCAGCGACGCGTTCGCTTGCAACATCATGGGATATACCCGATTCATACTGTTCATCTTTGCCGATATCGTGAAGAAGTGCCGTGGCGTAGATGACCTCGCGGTCAAATTCGAGCTGTTCCTCGAGATTCTTGATCCACATAATGCGAGCGACATCGAGAAGATGGTCAATACCGTGGCGGCAGAAGATGCGCCCCGATTCCAACTGCGCAATGTTGCCCAGGTGCCGCCGAAACAGCCCGTTGGCACAAATGTAATCAATGCGAGGCATGGCACCAAAGGGAGTCAGGCCCGAAGCCATAAAGCCGCGACGCGGCGTCCCCTCATCGGTTTTCGATGTAAAGTCGTTGACGACCCTCATGCTAACGGCCCAGCATCCTAAAGAACCGCTCCTCGAGCGCGGGATCAGTCTCAAAGACGCCGCGGCGAGCGAGCGTCACGGTCTTGGTGCCGGGCTTTTGCACGCCGCGCATGGTCATGCACATATGCGCGGCTTCCATGAGCACAATCGCTCCCTGGGGAGCGAGATAATCCATAAGGGCGTCGGCAACCTGCGCACACAGCTGCTCCTGCAGCTGCAGACGACGGGCATAAACCTCAACCGTGCGGGCGAGCTTGGAAAGCCCAGCCACCCGACCGTTAGGGATAT
>CAJMPM010000026.1 GCA_905215225.1 uncultured bacterium | reverse complement strand
GCACGAGCTGATTGCACAAATGGGGCTGACGGGCAACGAGAACAAGGCGCCGCGTGAGCTTTCGGGCGGGCAGCAGCAGCGCGTGAGTATTGCCCGCGCCCTGGCGCTCGATCCGGAAATCTTATTCTTTGACGAGCCGACCTCGGCGCTCGATCCCGAGCTGACGGCCGAGGTGCTGCGTGTCATTAAGGACCTGGCGGCGCAGAATATGACGATGGTGATCGTGACCCACGCGATGCAGTTTGCGCGCGATGTTGCCGACCGCGTGGTCTTTATGGACGGCGGCCGTATTGTCGAGGAGGGCCCTGCCGAGCAGGTCATCGACCATCCACGCGAGCAGCGTACCTGCGAGTTCTTGAGCCGTATCGAGGGGTAGGCTCAGCTATTTACTCAACTATTAAATTGAGGCGAAGTCACCGCAGGTCTTACGGCCTGCGGTGGCATTTTATTCAAGACTTTAGTCTGCTGGCCGCGCAGCGGCCAGCTTTAAACCACCCGCTACGCGGGTGGAGACAAACGGCTTTACAAAGCCACCCCTCCGGCCGATATTGACGATTGTTCAGGCCGTCAAGAATTCGAGTCGAAGGGGTGGTCGCCATGGCCCAGAAGGCCTACAGCCTTTCCCACACGAAGTGGATGTGCAAGTACCACATCGTGTTCACGCCGAAGTATAGGCGCAAAGTGATCTACAACCAAATCAGGAGCGACATAGGGGAGATCCTCAGGAAGCTGTGCGAGTACAAGGGGATCGAGATAATCGAGGGGCACCTGATGCCCGACCACGTGCACGTGCTGCTGGCGATCCCGCCGAAGTACAGCGTCGCGAGCGTCATGGGCTACCTGAAGGGGAAGAGCTCGCTGATGATATTCGACAGGCACGCCAACCTCAAGTACAAGTTCGGCAACAGGAAGTTCTGGGCGGAGGGCTACTACGTGTCCACCGTCGGCCTGAACGAGGCGACGATCGCCAAGTACATCAGGGAGCAGGAGTCCCACGACATCGCGCTGGACAAGCTGAGCGTGAAGGAGTACGAGGACCCCTTCAAGAGGGGGTGATGCTGCCGGTTCGACCGGCGCGCCACGGGTCAAGATGCACTAGGCCTGGACGAAGTCCGGGCCCGCGCCTTTAGACGCGAGCCCGGGGCCCGTGGGTTATACCCTAAGAGCAAACCACCCTTTTTAAGGGTGGTTCTGATTTTTCACGGCACCTTGGCTCAAATGACGGGCGCTCGCTCATATGACCCAATCCGCTGTCAAGAGCCACAATGGCCCCGCCGACCGCTTGCAATCGGTCGGCGGGGCCTGCCGTTGAACCCGTCCCGGTCCGCCCCCGGCATGTCGTCGACGCCTTCGGCTCAGTCTCATATCCGCGGATACCGCTCCGGCGGCCCGCAATCCTCTCCTTCGGCGGGGGTTCCCCAAGTCTGTCGACGCGAATGCGGCGACCGCCGCGCGCACAGCGAGAACGGGGGTATCCCCGAAGGCTGCCCGGCTCGCCGGGACGGGGGCTATGTCTATTCGCCGGCCTCCCGGCACATCATGCCGAGGGCCCACAGCCACCTCACGAGCTCGGCGGCGGTGGCGGCGTTCGCCTTCGCCTGGGGCATGCCCCTCTCGAGCATCTCCTCGCGTCGCCGGAGCAGGCGCTCGGACCCCTTCCTCCCGTGCATCCTTATCTCGAGCGGGACTCCGGAGCCCTTGGGCATCAGCTTGGGCTGGTGCCCGGCCTGGGCGTAGCGCCAGGACCCCTCGACCGCCAGCCTCCTGACGAGCGCGTTGCCGGCCCCGCTGATTCCGCCGAGTCGCACGGAGTCGGCGCTCGACCTCTGCTTCGGGGCGAGGCCGAAGTAGGCCGTCACCTGCCTGCCGGAGCGGAACCTCGAGAAGTCGCCGACCTCGGACGCGAAGGCGGCGGCGAGCGCGAACCCGCACCCCTTGATCGACTGGAGCGCCTCGACCTCGGCCGAGAGGGGGCCCGCCGCGACGGCGGCCCTGTATTCGGCGAGGACGGCCTCCCTCGTCTCGTCGGCCGCCTCGACCTCGTTCCTCAGCGCCGCGAGCGCCCGGATGCCGCCGTCGTCGGCGGGGCGTATGCCGTCGAGCCACCTGAGGAAGCCGTACGTCCAGTACTTCCGGGGGTTGCCGGCCGGCGTCGTGCCTCCGTAGACGTAGCCGCGGCGGGCCAGGAACGCCAGGAGCCGCTGCTTCGCCGCCGCGAGCCTGGCGGTCGCGGCGTCGTGGGCGGCGGCGAGGTCCCTGAGCCCCTCGATCTCGGGGGACGGCACCCATACCGGGGTGACGTCGTGCGACAGTATCGCCTTGGCCATTCTGGCCGCGTCGTTGCGGTCGTTCTTGGACGAGAGGTCTGCCGCCGACCTCGGGACCTTGGAGACGGCCGCGACGACGCAGTCGACGCCGAGCCCGGCGAGCTCCCTTTGCGGGGCGAAGCCGAGGTAGCCGCTCTCGTAGGCGGCGAGCGACGGGCCCGGGAAGCCCGACATCCACTCCGCGACCTCGCCCCACGGGTTGCCGCGGAACCTCCTCGCCACGGCCTCGCCCGTCTCCGCGTCGAGCGCGCAGACGGTGGTGGACCTGAGGTGTACGTCCATTCCGAAGGCGGTAGAATATCTAGGCACGGGAGCCTCCCAACCTCGTTGCGGCGCGGCTGCGCCTCTGGCACTTCAACAACATTGTCGCAGCCCCGACCCGCGGTCACGAGCGGGGGCTCCTGTCGTTTCCGTGCCCTCGGATTGGGTCATAGTGTCTGTAGCCGCCGGCGGCGTACTCGGCATCGAGCCGCTCCTTGATGGCCGCCTGCTTCTCGACGTCGTAGGTCGCGACGATCTGCTTGTGGAGCTTCTTTTGCTCGTCGGTGAGCTCGTTGCTCGCAGTAGATGCGTCGTTCGAGCCGGTCCCGCCGACCGAACAGCCCATGAGCCCTGTCCCGGCAAGCGCCAGCGCGCCCGCCGCACCCGCAAGAGCTACTCGGCGCGAGAGCAGCCTGTTGTCCTTGTCACTCAATTCCATATCGTTACCGTCTTTGAATGCCACCGTCGTTTCCCTCATATACCATGGCGTTTGCCCAGCCCTGTCCAATTTGACTCTCAGCTTAACAAACGCCCCTTAAGGCTAGCTTAGGCTCGCGGCAGCCGGAGCTGTTAGCCGCAAGACGCACAGGGGACGCAGTAATGCGATGATCCGTTTTCCTCCGTCCCCGAGGGATCATTTTTTAGTACTTGAAGAAGCCCTCGCCCGAGCTTTCGCCCAGCTTGCCTTCGTCGAGCATCTGCTTGAGGACGGATGCCATGGCCTTAAAGTTGTAGGGCATCATCATCTTTTTGAGCAACGGGCTCACCAGGCCCGGCACCTTCTGGTACTGCATAACGATGTTGTAAGCCGTCTGGATACCAACCGTGTCGAATACGCGGAACGGACCCTTGGGGGCGCCGGTGCCACGCGTCCATGCGAGGTCGATGCTCTTGGGATCGCTCACGCCCGAGACATACAAGTCGAGGCCCGAAAGCAGCCATGGCACCAGCATGGAATTGAGCAGGTAGCCGTTCTTTTCCTTGTTGACGGGCAGGGCAAGCATGCGAATGTCGTTGGCGAAGTCGACGAGCTCGTCGAAGTAGCGCTTGTCGGTTTGGTCCTGCGCCATGACCTCGGTCATGTTGTTCTTCCAGATGGAGTTGGCAAAGTGCAGCGACAGGTACTTCTCGGGGCGACCAGTGTACTTGGCAAAGGTGCTCGGCAGCAGCGTAGAGGAGTTCGTCACGACGACGGTCTTTTGCGGGAGAACCGGGGCGAGCTTTTTGTAGAAGTCGATCTTTGCCTGGGTGTCCTCGGCCATAGACTCGATGACCAGGTCGGCGTCGGCTACGGCCTTGGCAAGATCGAGCTCCAGCTTGAGCGTGGAGTAAGCCCGCTCGCCGGCGGCGAGTGCCGCCGCCTTGTCGCAGGGCCGCTCGCTATCGGCTATACCGGCGCACCACTCGCCCGTGCCGTCCGCCATGCCCTCGATTGCCGCGATGTACTCCTCGCGCACATGATCGATCTTGGGCTGGTGGCGGCCGATGCTGCCCTCGCTGCGCAGCCAGATCGTCACATCAAAGCCGCAGTAGGCAGCCTGAAAGGCAATCTGGCTTCCCAACACGCCGCCGCCGGCAACACAAACGGTCTTGTAGCTCATGGAACGGTCCTCTCTAACGTAATTCCATAGATGTGTATTTATTCAACCGTAAGGATGACGCGCGATGGGGGTGGGTTCTATAAACGGACGGTTTTTTGCCGCGAACGGCTACACCTGTTCATTATCTCAGGGTTCCGAGGGCGATTTTTTTGCCACCGAGACGTCGTTTGCGGAAGTATGCGGCAAATTCCGGAACCCTTGAGCACACCCCGGTTTTCCGCCAATAAAACCACAGGTACAGGGCTTGGATATATCCGGTGTGCTCGGCCTATTCAGATTTTGCCGCATACTTCCGAAATCTAAGTTCGCAAAGGGTGATAGTCGGGGCGTTTACGCAACATATGTCCAGCAAAAACGGGTGATAGCCGGTACGGCCACCACCCGTTTGTCTCATATCCAGCCCATAGCAGACCGTCTACTTCTTAATGCCGCGTCCCAGACGCTTGGCGACCGACGCCACGGCGTCCTCGCTGGCCGGTCCGCAGCTCACGCAGCCGTCATGGGCACGCATCTGGCCGGTGACCTCGTCCATCGCGAGCGGCGCCACCTTCTCGAGCTTAAAGCCCTTGCCGGCGCGCATGTTTTCCTTGGCCACGCTAATCATGAGCTTAATGCGGTTGAGCTGGTTGACCTCGGATGCACCGGGGTCGTAGTCCACCGCGACGATGTTGCTCTCGGGATGCTGGCGGCGCAGCTCCTTAATCACGGCCTTGCCCACCACGTGATTGGGCAGGCACGCGAAGGGCTGCGTGCAGATGATGTTGGGCGCGCCATGGTCGATCAGGTCGAGCATCTCGGCCGTGAGCAGCCAGCCCTCGCCCATGTTGTTGCACACCGAAAGCACCGTGCGGGCCTTGTCCGCCATGGTGCCGATGCGCTCGGGCGCCTCAAAGCGCTCGGACTTTTCGAGCATCTCTTCCACCGGCGTGCGCATCCAGTCCACCAGCTTAATGAGCGCCTGCATACCAGCGCGCGTAGTGGCAGAGCTTCCCAACTCGTCCTTCTGCAGCTCAGCGTTGCTCATGGAGTACAGGAAGAAGTCGAGCAGGCCCGGTACTACGGCCTCGCAGCCCTCACGCTCGATGACATCGACCACGTGGTTGTTGGCCGTAGGGTGGAACTTGACCAGGATCTCGCCGACCACGCCCACGCGCGGCTTGGTGCCCTCGCCCACGAGCGGCATGGTGTCGAACGCGTGGATGGCCTCGCGGCACAGCTTGGTGTAGTTGTGGCGGTTGAACTTGGGCGCCAACTTGCGGGCGCGCGCCATATACTCCTCGTAGAGCGCGTTGGCAGCACCGGGCGTGGCCTCGTACGGACGGCAGCGGTAGAGCATCTGCATCATCACGTCGCCAAAGAGCACCGCGTACACGGCCTGCTTAAGCAGCGCCGGCGTAATCTTAAAGCCGGGGTTGTCCTCGCCGAGCGCCACGGCCGAAAGCGAGATCACCGGAATCTCGGGGTGGCCGCTCTCGCGCAGGGCCTTGCGGATGAGCGCGATGTAGTTGGTGGCACGGCAACCGCCGCCGGTCTGGCTGATGACCACGGCCGTCTTGGACAGGTCGTACCGACCGCTCTCGATGGCCTCCATGATCTGGCCCGTCACCAGAATCGACGGATAGCAGATGTCGTTGTTCACATAGCGCAGGCCGGCCTCGACGGCGTCGTGGTCGGTCGAGGGCAGCAGCTCCAAGTTGTAGCCGGCACCGCGGAACACCTCTTTGACCAGGTCAAAGTGGATCGGCGCCATCTGCGGGCACAGGATGGTATAGCCCTCCTCGCGCATCTGCTCGGTAAAGGGCACCTTGGGCCACGCGGTCGAAGCACTCTCGCGCTGCGCCTCGAACGTGTACTTACGGCTCGCGAACGCGGGGGCATCCGTGGAAGGCGCCACCGGCGCGGCATCGCCCTGCTCGTAGGCCTCGCCCGCGGCCGTGGCCTCGGCCAAGCGCTCGGCCTCCTGGTCCTTGAGCGCTGCCATGAGCGAGCGAATACGGATACGCGCGGCGCCCAAGTTGGACACCTCGTCAATCTTGAGCACGGTGTAGATCTTACCGCTGGCCTCCAGGATTTCCTGCACTTGGTCGGTGGTCAGAGCGTCCAGGCCGCAGCCGAAGGAGTTGAGCTGGATCAGGTCCAGGTCGTTGCGCATCGTCACAAAACGGGCGACGGCGTACAGGCGGCTGTGGTACATCCACTGATCGACGACGCGGATGGGGCGCTCGGGCTTCACCAGATGCGCAAGCGAGTCCTCGGTAAAGACCGCAAAGCCAAAGCTCGAGATAAGCTCGGGCAGGGCATGGTTGATCTCGGGGTCATTATGGTAGGGACGACCGGCGAGCACGATGCCGTGACCGCCGTGGTCCTCGACCCACTTAAGAGCCTCCTCGCCCATGGTCTGGATGTCCTCGTGGAAACGCGCATCGGCCTCAAAGGCGGCGTTGACGGCGGCATCGACCTCGGAGCGCGTGATTTTAGGACCGCGCACGCGACCGCGACCGGCTTGCGCATCGGCCACACGGTCGACGGCGAGCACCTGGTACAGACGGCGCTTGAGCTCGGTCTTATCGTGATAGGGCACAAACGGGTACAGGAACTCGATGTTCTGCTCGCGAATCTCGTCGATATTGAGCGCCAGCGCCGTAGGATAGCTCATGACGATGGGGCAGTTATAGCAGTTGCCAGCCGTCGGATCCTCCTTGCGCTCCCAGCGCACGCACGGCATCCAGATGAAGTCGACGTCACGGTCGATGAGGTTCATCACGTGGCCGTGGCTCATTTTGGCCGGATAGCACACGCTCTCGGACGGCATGGACTCGATGCCCGCCTGATAGGTCTTCTTGCTCGACTGATCGGACAGCTGCACGCTAAAGCCTAGGCGCGTAAAGAAAGCGTGCCAGAAGGGGTAGTTCTCGTACATATTGAGTGAGCGCGGGATACCCACGGTGCCGCGCGGGGCCTCGTCGGGACTCAGGACCTCGCGGTTAAAGAGCAGCTCGTTTTTCTTTTTGAAGAGGTTGGGGGCCTCGGTCTTTTGCTTTTTGTGGCCGGCGCCCTTCTCGCAGCGGTTGCCGGTAATGAAGCGCCTGCCGCCGCCAAAGTCGTTGACGGTGAGCTGGCAGTTGTTGGAGCAACGGCCACAGCGGACGTGTTTTTGCGTCACGGTGAGGTGCGCGATGTCCTCGGCAGAAAGAATGGTCGAGGTGCCGTCGGCGCCGGCGCGATCACGGGCGAGCAGGGCCGCACCGTAAGCGCCCATACAGCCGGCGATGTCGGGGCGCACGGCATGTACGCCGGTGAGCTGCTCAAACGCGCGCAGCGTGGCATCGGACATAAAGGTGCCGCCCTGGACGATCACCTGGCTGCCGATCTCCTTGGGGTCGCGCAGCTTAATGACCTTGAACAGGGCATTCTTGATGACGGAATAGGACAGGCCGGCCGCGATGTCGCCCACCGTGGCGCCTTCCTTTTGCGCCTGCTTGACGCGCGAGTTCATAAAGACCGTACAGCGGCTGCCCAGGTCGACGGGGTTTTCCGCGCCGATGGCGGTCTTCGCGAACTCGGACACGTCCAGGTTCAGGCCGCTGGCGAAGCTTTCGATGAAGCTGCCGCCGCCCGAGGAGCACGCCTCGTAGAGCCTAATGTGGTCGATGACGCCGTCCTTGACGCGCAGGCACTTCATGTCCTGGCCGCCGATGTCCAGAATGAACTCGACGCCGGGCAGGAACGCCTTGGCGCCACGCAGGTGCGCAACGGTTTCGATCTCGCCGGAATCGGCCTTGAGGGCCTCGATGAGCAGCGCCTCGCCATAGCCCGTGGTGGTCACGTGGCCGATGGTGCAGCCGGCGGGGATGTGGTTGTAGAAATCGGCCATGATGACCTTGGCCGTGCCCAGGATGTCGCCGTTGTTGTTGCCGTACCAGGTGTGCAACAGCTGGCCGTCCTCGCCCACGAGCGCGGCCTTCATGGTGGTGGAGCCGGCGTCGATGCCAATGAACACGCGGCCGGTGTAGCCTTCGAGCTTGCCCTTGGGGACGACTTCCTGGTCGTGGCGGGTTTTGAACTCGGCAAAGTCCTCGTCGGTGGCAAAGAGCGGGTCCAGGCGCTCGACCTCGGCACCTTGGGTGTCACCCAGGGCATCGATGGCCTCGATGAGCTGCGGGAACGTGCTGAGTTTATTGGACTCGTGCGCCATGGCGGCACCGCTCGCCACAAACAGGTGAGCGTTTTGGGGCACGATACGGTGTTCCTCGTCCAGATTGAGCGTGAGGTAGAAGCGGTGGCGCAGCTCGGAGAGATACTGCAGCGGGCCGCCCAGGAAGGCGACGTTGCCGCGGATGGGACGGCCGCACGCCAGGCCCGAGATGGTCTGGGTCACGACAGCCTGGAAGATGGAGGCGGCCACGTCCTCGGGGCGGGCGCCCTCGTTGAGCAGCGGCTGCACGTCGGTCTTGGCAAAGACGCCGCAGCGGCTGGCGATGGGATAGATGGTGGTGGCGTTGGCCGCGAGCTCGTTGAGGCCGCTCGCGTCGGTGTGCAGCAGGGTTGCCATCTGGTCGATGAACGCGCCCGTGCCGCCGGCGCAGGTGCCGTTCATGCGCTGCTCGATGCCGTTGTCGAAGTAGATGATCTTGGCGTCCTCGCCGCCCAGCTCGATGGCGACATCGGTGGCCGGGATGAGGGTCTCGACGGCACGCTTGCTGGCGATGACCTCCTGGACAAACTCCAGGTCGAGCCACTGGGACAGCAGCAGGCCGCCCGAGCCGGTAATGGCACAGGTCATCTGGGCCGTCGGCAGCACGGTCGCGGCGCCCTCGAACAGGTCGCGGGCGCAGGCACGGACGTCGGTGTGGTGGCGCTGGTACTTGGCGTAGACGATCTGGTTGTCGTCGTTGAGCACGGCGAGCTTAACGGTGGTGGAGCCCACGTCGATGCCCAGGTGCAGGTTGCCACGAGCGTTCTCGGGGTTGAAGATCGCGCCTTCGGGGGCGTGGGCGGCGGTGGCGGCTACGGGTTCAGCGGCGATGGCGGGCTCGCTAGCGACGGACGTCTCCCCTGCCGCGTTCTTGGCATCGGCAACTGCCTCGGCAACTTTCTCGGCAGCCGCGGTCGCGGCCTTCTGCGCGGCGTCCACCACGGCGGGCGCAGCCTCACGCGCGGCAGCGACCATACGGTCCTTAATGCCCTCGACGAGTTTGCTCATTGTCTCTCCTCTTAGTTGTTGGGCTCGACGGCCGCAGCGGTGTCGGCCGCGTCCTCGAGCTGCAAGTTCAATAGCTTCATGCCGTATTCCGGCACGTTGATATCGATGGGTTGGCCATACAGGTCACCAGGGCGCACAAAAGCGAGCACCGTCATAATGCGCGCCATGGCCTCGGGCGATTCGGTGAGCCCACGCTCAAACCAGCGCTGAATCATGCCGACCTCGGCACTCACGACGTAGGTGACGTAGTAGTCAAAGAACGTGCCCAGCGCCAGGCCCAAAATGCCCGTCTGCGCACGCGGCACCACAGCCTCACGAGCGGTGTCGATGATCCTTTTAATGAAGGCTTGGTCGCCGCCCGGACCCAGCAGCGCACCGATTAAGTCGCGGTTGGCCGCAAGATAACGCAGCAGCTCAACCGAACCAGGTGCCGGCTCGAGCTCATCGATGTTGCGATAGAGATCGGGCAGCTGAGCTGCGGTGATGAGCTCAATGCGCTCACGGATCTCGGCCAGCAAGCCGTCCTCGATTTGATTGATAAAGTCGGGGATATCGCGGTAGTGCGAATAGAACGTGCGGCGTGTAAGACCGGCGCGCTCGGTGAGCGACGCGACATTAATGCGCGAAAGGTCGCCGCTTTCGGCAAGCTCGCTGGCAAGTGCCTGGCGAAGGGCACGCTGCGAGCGAAGGGACCGGCGATCGCATTTCTCGAGCTGGGACAAGCGTCCTCCTTGTTACTCAGCCTGTGCGCTATTGCACAGTGCGAGTATTATTGCACACCGTGTGCACCAACACGTAAAGGCAATATTTTGGATGTGACAAAGGGCAGCCCCTTTGTCACATCGAGCCGCTGCTTGGTCCCGTTAATGGGACCAACAATCGCCGCACCCGTTGCATCATGTCGGTAACGACCGATAAGGAGGCCGACATGAACAATCAGGCAAGCGATGGCATCACCGATGCCGGCAAAGACCTCGTCCTCAGCTGCATCAAAAGCCAAGAGCTGCGCGACCACATGCGCAAATACTTATACTGGCCGGCGCCAATCATCGCCGGCTCTCTTAAGACGCTTGATGAAAAGCGCACCATGCTCGAGCAACTCCGCATGGAGGTTTCGCCGGAGCTGTTCGAAAATATCGACTCCCATCTCGCCCAGCTCAACAGCGCGCTCGACATGCTCAACAACGTCGAGCGCGACCGTGGAATCCTCCTGCTATACGTCATGTTCTACAACGAGGAGGAGCGTGACGCCGACGCCCTTGACGGCCCCTTCCCCACCGCTTCGTGGGACGCCGCACAAACGCTCATGAAGCGCTACATCGAAGAGTATCCTGACGACGATTGGTCCGAATCGTACTGGAAGATTAATCTCTACACCTCAGAAGACCTGCACGAGCATCAAACGGCGCAGCCCTCCCTGTCGTTCGCGGCAACCAGGGATGGCGAGCTTATATTCCTCCGCGATCTGCGCAATCACCGCACTCGCAAATCGTGTGTCGAAAGCGCCTGGAGAAACGATAGCCGCCGGTTCAGCGACAGCACCGAACCCATCTATACGCCGTGGGCACCGGGCGACATCCTCAAAATCGACGGTCGCCCCTTCGATCATGGGCCTCGCTTTGCCATTGTGCTCGAAAACGACTACGAACACACGCTCCGGGGACAGATCTGGTGCGAAGGTCCTAGCAAAGATTACGGCGTTAAGGAGGGTTCGCTTTCATCGGCACCTACAGCGACAGTCTCTTGGACCCCTTCATCCCCTCTGCCCTCTACACCGCCGAGCGCTACACCGGCGAGCTGCCGGGCGACTGCGCTTTTATGCTTGAGCTTTCGCAGAAGCTGCAAGACGACCCCGACTACGGCAAGCAGTGGTCCGAAGGCTCGGTCGGACACGATTGCCTGCAGCCGCACCGCAAGCATACCAGCCAAAGTGAGCTGGATATTCGTCCGGACATCTTTGAGTTTTTGGACTCGCGCAGCATTAAGGAG
>CAJMPM010000025.1 GCA_905215225.1 uncultured bacterium | reverse complement strand
GACGGGCGCCTGCCGGTGGCCCGCCCCGACAACACGCTGCCGATCGTGCGCTTGGTTTCGACCCGCATGCGCGCGGCCGATCTGCCGCTGCGCCTTCGCTACGAGGCGCCGGTAGTTCGCGAGTGCCAGCGCAATGCCGGCGGCTCGCGCCAGTTTACACAGCTGGGCTTTGAGCTTATCGGTGCGGGCGATACCGCGGGCGATGTCGAGATTGTCTCGCTCGTGGCCGAGGCGGTGCGCAAGCTGGCGCTGCCCGATGCGCGCATTATCGCGGGCAGCGTGCGTCCGTTTAAGGAGTTGCTCGCGGCCTGTGAGGATCGCGAACCGGCTGCCGAGGCATTGCGTTGCGTGCACGCCAACGACTTTGTGAGCCTCGATGCCCGCGTGGCGGCAAGTGCCGAGCCCGAGGCCGTCAAGGCCGCCATTAGCGAGCTGCCGCGCCTGCACGGTGGTGCCGAGGTGCTCGACCGCGTGGACGCGCTGCTGGGGGCCGCCGGTATCGCCGCGCCGTTGACGCGCGAACTGAGTGCCCTGGTCGAGGGCCTGGCACCCGAGGATGCCCAGGTGCTGTCGTTCGACTTTTCCATCATGAACTCTTTCGATTACTACACGGGCCTGGTCTTTAAGGCCTATGCCGGCGGCTTGCCCGATCCGGTCGGTTCGGGCGGACGCTACGACTCCATCTTTACCGGTGCATTTGGCGACGGCATCGAGGTACCGGCGGCGGGCTTCGCCTTTTCGCTCGAGCGCCTGGAGGCAGCGCGCACCTCGGTCGAGGACGCCGCTTCCGATGGCGATCACGCCGCGGGCCGTGGTGCCGAGGGTCCGCTGCGCATCGCCGTGCCCAAGGGCTCGCTTAAGGCCGACACGCTCGACGTGCTCGAGGCCGCGGGCCTGGATGTCTCTGAGCTGCGTGACCCCGGCCGTCACCTGATCGTGCGCGGTCGCGACACGCGTGCCGGCGAGGGCACGGTCGGCGATATTGAGTTTGTCATCGTGCGCCCCAGCGATGCGCCCGCCTTTGTGGGCTGCGGCGGTGCCGATTGCGGCATCTGCGGCTGGGACTCGCTCATCGAGGCCGACCTCAACTTGCTGCAGCTGGTCGATCTGGGCTACGGCCTGTGCACGTTTATCGAGGCGGAGCCCGCATGGCGCGCCGGTCAGGCCGAGCGCAACTATGCCCGCCGCGGTTCGCTTCGCGTGGCCACCAAGTACCCGCGCATCGCGAGTGCCTGGTATGCCGAGCGCGGCGTGAACGCCGACATCGTTTCGCTGCACGGCAACATCGAGCTGGGCCCCATTGTCGGCATGACCGACCGTATCGTAGACATCACCGCCACGGGCGCCACGCTGCGTGACAACGACCTGGTTATTACTGGTCGCATTATGGACTGCACGGCGCGCTTCTTTGTCAATCCGGGTGCCGCGCGCCTGGATCCGCGCGTACGCAATCTGGCAGATCGCTTGGCGGCAGCCGTGAAGGACAAGCATTTTGAGCCCGTCGCGGGCTCGGCACAATAGCGCGAGCACGCACGGGCGCCCCAACGTCTGGGCTGTGGGCCGGTTGGCGCCGCCGCCCGGCCTCTCGTTTTTCGAACAAAACCTCGACCGATAGGGGATACCGATATGAAGACCATCAAGCTTGCTCCCGGCGAGCGCCTCGTTACCAACCAGCTCAACCGCAAGGGCGTGCTGCCGCAAAACATCGTCGACGCCGCCCGCGATATCGTGGCCAACGTGCGCGCCAACGGTGATGCCGCGGTGCGCGATTACTGCCAGCGTTTTGACGGAGTTGAGCTGCAGAGCTTCCGTCTGCCGCAAGAGCAGATCGATGCCGCGCTCGAAGGCCTCGACCCGGCTTTTGTCGCCGCGCTCGAGAAGGCTGCGCGCCAGATTCGCGAATTCCACCAGCGCGAGGTCGAGCAGAGCTGGTTTACCACGCGTGCGGACGGCACGATGCTCGGCGTTAAGGTGACCCCGCTCGCGGCGGCCGGCATCTACGTGCCGGGCGGTCGCGCACAGTATCCCTCCACGGTGCTCATGAATGCCATTCCCGCCAAGGTTGCCGGCGTCAAGCGCGTGGTTATGGTGACTCCGCCGCAAAAAGACGGCCTGATCAGCCCCTACACGCTCGCCGCGGCAAAGCTCGGCGGCGTGGACGAAATCTATATGGTGGGCGGCGCCCAGGCCGTGGCCGCGCTGGCGTACGGCACCGAGACCATTCCGCGCGTCGACAAGATCACCGGCCCGGGCAACGCCTTTGTCGCCGCGGCCAAGCAGATCGTCTCCGGCGATGTGGGCATCGACATGGTCGCCGGCCCGTCCGAAGTCTGCGTGCTGGCCGATGCCACGGCCAA
The DNA here is from genome assembly GCA_905215225.1 of uncultured bacterium. GTDB lineage: Bacteria > Actinomycetota > Coriobacteriia > Coriobacteriales > Coriobacteriaceae > Collinsella. Next base: position 9,199 of record CAJMPM010000025.1, on the reverse strand, counting down.
GCCCATGGTGGTCGCGGCCGACCTGATGGCCCAGGCCGAGCATGATCCGCTGGCAGCCTGCTATCTTGTGACCTGCGACGAGCAGTTTGCGCGTGAGGTTGAGACGGGTATCGACATCCTGGTAGCGCAGTCGCCACGCGCCGAGATCACGCGCGCTTCGCTCGACAATGAGGGCACCATCGTGGTGGCAGCCGATATGGCTGCCGCCGTCGAGGCGGTGAACACCGTGGCGCCCGAGCACCTGGAGCTGCACTGCAAGGACGCGATGGGCCTGCTCGGCGGCATTCGCAACGCCGGCGCCATCTTTGTGGGCGCGTGGAGCTCCGAGCCGCTCGGCGATTACGTTGCCGGCCCCAATCACACGCTGCCGACCGGCGGCACTGCCATGTTCTCTAACCCGCTTTCGGTCGAAGAGTTCGTCAAGCGCTCGAGCGTCATTTGCTATACGCCCGAGGGCCTGCTCTCCGACGCTCCCGCTACGCAGCGTTTGGCCGAGGCCGAGGGCCTGTGGGCACACGCGCTTTCGGCCGCACTGCGCCGCCGCGTGCTGGAGCAGGGCGAGGATGCCGTGGGCGCCGAGTCTCTGGCCGCGGCCGACCTGACCAAGGTTGCCTGGCCGGGCGACGCTGTGGCGACGGTTGGCGAGGGCGTGGACCTGGCGGCAGCAGGCGCAGATGGCGCTGGCGTGGCTGGCGAGGAGGCCTAAAATGGCCGAACTCACGCCCCGCATGAAGGAGCTCGTCCAGCCGTACTTGGCCGGCATTGAGCCCTACGATCCCAACTTTACGCCCACGCGCATCAACCTTTCGGCCAACGAGAACACCTATCCCGTGCCGGCCGGCGTGCGCGAGGCGATCGACGCCGTCCTGGCTGCCACACCGCTCAACCGCTATCCCGATTCCATGTCCAACGACCTGCGCGACGAGCTCGCCGCTTGGCATGGCGTGACGCGCGAGAATATCTGCGTGGGCAACGGCGGAGACGAGCTGCTCTATAACTACCTGCTGGCGTTTGGCGGCGCGGGGCGGACCCTGCTCAACTGCCCGCCGTGCTTTAGCGAGTATGCGTTCTTTGCGTCGCTCTGCCAGACCGAGGTGCGCGACGTGTGGCGCGACCCGGCGACCTTTGAGCTCGACCAGGCTGCCGTGCTTTCGGCGGCGCCCGGATGCAGCCTGGCGATCGTGACCTCGCCCAACAATCCCACGGGCGACGTGGCGCCGCTCGACTTTGTCGCGGCCCTGTGCGATGCGTGCCCCGGCATGGTGATGGTCGACGAGGCCTACGTTGAGTTTGCGGACGATTCGTTTGGCGCGGCAACCACGGCGAAGGGGCTTATCGCCGAGCATCCCAACCTGGTGATTTTGCATACGCTGTCCAAGGCGTTCGGCGCCGCCGGTACGCGTCTGGGCTATGTGATTGCAGCCCCCGAGGTCATCGACGTGTTCGCGGCGATTCGCCAGATCTATTCGGTCAATGTGCTGAGCCAGACGGCGGCGCTTGCCTGCGTGCGTGCCCGCGATGCGTACGCGCCCGTGGTGGCACAGGTCGCATCCGAGCGCGAGCGCGAGCTGTGCGCCCTGCGCGCGATGGCTGCCGAGGGCATGCCCGTGGAGGCATGGCCGAGCGCGGCGAACTTTGCACTCGTGCGTACGCCGCATGCCACGCGCGTGCGCGAGCGTCTGCGCGACGAGTATTCGATTCTGGTGCGCGACTTTAGCTATGCGCCGGGGCTCGCGGACTGCCTACGCATTACCGTGGGTACGCCGCGGGAAAACGACGAGGTGCTGGCTGCGTTTGCTGCACTGGTGAAGGAGGAGATGTAGATGGGCCGTTATGCCGAGGTGACCCGCAAGACGGGTGAGACCGACATTGTCGTCAAGCTCGACCTGGACGGGAGCGGCGTGTGCGATATCTCGACCGGCGTGCCGTTTTTCGACCACATGCTCAACGCCTTTGGCCGCCATGGCCTGTTCGATTTGACGGTACACGCGGTGGGCGATGTTGAGGTCGATGCGCATCACACCGTCGAGGATACGGGCATCGTGCTGGGCGAGGCGTTTTGCCAAGCGCTGGGAGACAAGGCGGGCATTACGCGCTTTGCCGACGCGGCGATCGCCATGGACGAGACGCTCGTGATGGCCGCCGTGGATATCTCGGGCCGCGGGCAGGCCTATTGCGAGCTGCCCGTGCCGACCGAGCGCGTGGGCAGCTTCGATACCGAGCTGGCCGTCGAGTTCTTCTACGCCTTTGCGCGCGATGCCAAGCTCACGCTGCACGTGCGCGAGCTGGCGGGCGGCAACTCGCATCACATTATCGAGGCCGCCTTTAAGGCCGTGGGCCGCACGATGCGCCACGCCTGCGAGCTCGATCCCCGCGTGCAAGGCATCCCCAGCACCAAGGGCTCACTGTAACTGACGGATCGCGCAAACCACCACAAAGGGGACAGGCACCTTCGTGGTGGTTTTGGAGGATGGGAAAAGGGAGGGTCGCGTGGGCGAACCGAAGATCGTGGTGGTCGACTACCACAAGGGCAACTTGTCGAGCGTCGTGCGCGGGCTTGCGCGCGCTGGTGCTGCCGCCTGCACGTCGGACGATCCGGAGCAGATCCGCAACGCCGACGGCCTGGTCATCCCGGGCGTGGGCGCGTTCTATGACGCGATCGCCTTTATGCGCCAGAGCGGCGAGGAGACGGCCGTGCTCGATGCCGTTGCCGCTGGAACTCCGCTGCTCGGCATCTGTCTGGGCCTTCAGCTATTTTTTGAGCGTGGCAACGAGGGCGTACCTGCGGACGAGGGCATGGCCGCCGACGGCAACACCCCCGAGCAGGTTGACGGTCCCTGGATCGATGGCCTGGGCATCATGCGCGGCTCGTGCACGCGCTTGGAGTCGAGCCGCCTGAAGGTGCCGCACGTGGGCTGGGACCAGGTGCACATGACGCCCGCCGGCGCGGCCGATCCGCTGCTTGCCGGTTTTGCCGAGGGCGCCAACATGTATTTCACCCACAGCTATGCGGTGGCCGACGACGCCGATGCCGCCGATGTGCTGGCGCGCACGCACTATACGCGGAGCTTCCCGTGCATCGTGCGCCATGGCAACGTGTGGGGCTGCCAGTTCCATCCCGAGAAATCCTCCGCGCTGGGCCAGCGCATCCTTAAGAACTTCGTTAACATCGTCGAGGAGGGTGGCCGATGATCCTATTTCCCGCAATCGATCTGATCGGCGGCAAGGTCGTGCGCCTGGAGCGCGGCGACCGCAGCCGCTGCAAGGTATATTCCGACGACCCCGTGGCCGTCGCCCGTTCGTTTGTCGAGCAGGGCGCGAGCTGGGTGCACGTCGTCGACCTGTCCGCTGCCTTTGGCGAGGACGAGGACATGTGCGCTGCCAACTCGGCGGCGATCGAGGCCATCTGCGGCGTCGACGGTCTGTCCGTGGACGTGGGCGGCGGCGTCCGCTCGCTCGCGCGCATCGACGAGCTGGCCGGCTATGGCGCTCGCCGCATTGCGCTGGGCACCGCGCTGGTGACCGAGCCGGGATTTGCCGAGGTGGCGGCCCAAGGCTTTGGCGAGCTGCTGGTAGCAGATATCGCCGCGCGCGACGGTCAGGTCAAGGTGAACGGCTGGCGCGACGGCGCGGGCGTGGCGCTCGACGACGCCGTGGCGCAGCTTTCCGAGCTGGGCTTTAAGCATCTGGTGTATACCGACATCGCGCGTGATGGCATGCAGACGGGCATCGACGTGGCGGCATATCGCCATGTGGCGCAGGTCGCGGGCTTTCCCGTCGTGGCGTCGGGCGGTATCTCGACGCTCGACGATATCCGCGCGCTGGCTGCGGTGGGTGAGGGCGCGATTGAAGGTGCCATTACCGGTCGAGCGCTCTACGAGGGCAACTTTACGCTGAACCAGGCGCTGGCCGCCGCCCGAGGGGAGGAGTAGCCCATGCTTACCAAACGCGTGATTCCCTGTCTGGATGTTAAGGACGGCCGCGTGGTCAAGGGCGTCAACTTTGTGAGCCTGCGCGATGCGGGCGACCCGGTGGAGCTGGCCCGCGCCTACGACCGCGAGGGTGCGGACGAGGTCGTATTTTTGGACATTACCGCCACGAGCGACAACCGCGCGACGACCATCGAGATGGCGGCGCACGCGGCCGAGGAGCTGGCCATTCCCTATACCGTGGGCGGCGGCTTTCGCGACCTGGCGGGCATGCGCACCATGGTGGCTGCCGGTGCCGACAAGGTATCGCTCAACTCGGCGGCCGTGCGCGACCCGTCGCTGATCAGCCAGGCTGCCGCGGCGTTTGGCAGTCAGGCCGTGGTCGTGGCAATCGATGCCAAGCGTGTGGGGCTGCCCGGGGAGCCGGGCGCCGATAAGTGGGAGGTCTTTACCGCGGGAGGCCGCAACGCCACGGGTATCGACGCGGTGGCGTGGGCTGAGGAGGCGGCTCGTCGCGGCGCCGGCGAGATCCTGCTCACCAGCATGGATCGCGACGGCACCAAGGCCGGCGTTGACCTGGCGCTCAGCCGTGCCGTGGCGCGCGCGGTGCCGATTCCCGTCATCGCGAGTGGCGGCGTAGGCACGCTCGAGCATTTTGCCGAGGGCGTGATCGAGGGCGAAGCCGACGCCGTGCTGGCGGCCAGCGTCTTTCACTTTGGAACCTTCAGCATTCGTCAGGTGAAGGAGTATATGGCCAGCCAGGGGATCCCTGTGAGATTGGACTTCTAATGCTGCGGCTTGCCCAGGCACCCGACCTTCCGGCTCCAACCCTCCTCGCGTACTTAAGCACGCGTCGTCGGGTTTGTCGCTCGGAATCTCGGGCACCTGGACAACCCTCGCCGACCTGCGAAGTTTGAATTTGGGGAGAGAAATGGAAGAGATAGCCGATCCTTCTAAGCTTACGTACGACGCCAAAGGATTGATTCCTTGTGTGGTTCAGCAGTATGACACCGGCGAGGTGCTTATGGTTGCTTGGATGAACGAGGAGTCGGTGGGGCTGACGCTCAAGACCGGCACCACGTGGTTTTGGAGCCGTAGCCGTCAGGAGCTCTGGAACAAGGGCGCGACGAGCGGCAATATGCAAGCGGTCAAGGAGCTCTGGGCCGACTGCGATAGCGATACGCTGCTGGTCAAGGTCGACTCGCCGGGTCCGGCCTGCCACACCGGCAACCGTACCTGCTTCTTTAAGAAACTCGCGTAGGGCGGGCGCTCGATTAGACGCTCGGCCACCAGAAAGGATTGAACTATGGGTGTGCGCACCGCAAACGTTCAGGATGGAAATATCGGTGAGACGCTGACAGGTCTGGCCGAGGTGATTCACGGTCGTCGGGATGCATCGCCGCAGGAGAGCTATACCGCGCGTCTGCTGACCGACGTCGAGGACGAGCTGCTCAAGAAGCTTGCCGAGGAGGCGAGCGAGGTGATCATGGCCTGCAAGGATAACGATCACGATCACATCCGCTACGAGGCCGGCGACCTGGTCTACCACCTGCTCGTGACGCTCGAGCGCTACGGTATCACCCTCGACGAGCTAGCCGGCGAACTCAACGCCCGCCGTCACTAGTCATTGGGGATGTTCTTAAACGACTAGTTAGGCGAGGGGCGTGGGCTCCCATTCGCCGGTGAGGTGGGGGATGTCGAAGGTTCGATAACCGCAGTCGTAGGCGTGCGCCTGGGCCTCGCGGATGTTCCAGCAGATATCGCAGGCGCGGTGCGCGTCCGAGCCAAAGGTGATGGGTACCTCGGCGTGGGCAAAGCAACGCAACAGCCCCGTCGAGGGGTAATAGTCGTCGAGGCCCTTGCGCGGCGCGGCGGTCGAAACTTCAACGCGGCGGCCCGTATCGTGCGCGCACTCGGCCATCTGCTGCCAAAACGGTGCGGGGTCAAAGTCGGGCGCAAAGCCTTCCTTCGAAAAGCGCATGACCAGGTCGGGATGAGCCATCACATCAAAGTTAAGCGAGCTTTCGCAGGCGCGACACCAGTCGTCGACGTAGCGCTCCCACACGCCGCGCACGCCCAGGTTTTCCCAAACATGCAGGTCGGTGTCATCGTCGATCCAACCGCAGCTCGAATCGGGCGTGTCGGGACGAGCGACGTTTTCCGTTCCCGCCGTACCCGCGGCACCGGCCATGATATCGCCGGGGTCGCCAATCCAGTGCACGCTGCCCAAGCGCACCACGGCGCCCTGGGACCAGCGCTCTACCAAGGGCTCGCAACCTTCGTACCAATCGCATTCAAAGCCATAGATAAGCTCGAGCTCCGGCGCAATCTGCGCGGCAAGCTTGCGGGCGTCCTCAAAAGCCAAGCGATGTGCCGGCAGGTCGCCCTCGACAACCTGCACTTCGCAGTTGGCGTCCATGCTGGCGGGTAGGGTGAGGTGGTCAGTCGAGACCATGACGCGGCACCCGGCCGCAGCAGCGGCGCGAACGTTGTCCTCAAACGAGGCGTGCCCGTCCGAAAACGAGGTGTGGGTGTGGCAATCGACCAGCGGGCAAGCAGGCATGGCGGCTCCTTTGCGTCAAGCGAATCCGCTCCATTGTAACGGCGCGGCCCTCGATGCGACGAGCGCGCCGGGGTGTCGGTTTCTTGCGGACAGGGAAAATCGCGCTCATCGCGCTCCGCCACATCCACGCCGCCCGCGATGTGTTAGCGTTTGGGTGAACAAAACGAGCCCGTGCGGAAAGGAGCCGGACCGTATGCCATGCGATAGCAAATCTCCGCTGTCTCGCGAGACCGATGCGCCCGAGACCATCGTCAAGCTGGAATGCGACATCGACGATGCATCGCCCGAGGTGCTCGCCTACGCCGCCGACCGCCTGCGCGAGGCCGGTGCGCGCGAGGTGCACTGGCTGCCCCTCTATTGCAAGAAGGGCCGTCCCGGCTGGCAGTTGCAGGTAATCTGCACCCACGAGGATATCGAGCGCCTGCAGACGATTATCTTTTTGGAAACCACGACCAATGCCATCCGCCGCCAGGTCATGGAGCGCGTTTGCCTGCCACGCCGCTTTGAGCGCGTAACGACGCCATGGGGCGAGGTGTCCGTCAAGGTGGCCACCCTGCCCGACGGCAGCAAGCGCGCGGCGCCCGAGTACGAAGACTGCGCCCGTCTTGCCCGTGAGCGCGACGTGCCGCTCCAACGCGTGATGCAGGCGGCCCAGAGCGCGGCACTGCGATTTGAGTAGCGCAGCGGGCGACATCCAGCGCCCAGCCATATCAACCCCATCCGAAAGGATCCCTCATGAAATACCTCATCGCCTCCGACATCCACGGCTCGGCATACTGGACCGAGCGCCTGGTCACCGCCATCGAGTCCGAGCAGCCCGACCGCATCGTCCTGCTGGGCGACCTGCTCTATCACGGTCCGCGCAACGACCTGCCGCGCGACTACGCTCCCAAGCGTGTGATTCCGCTGCTCAATGCCTTGGCCGACCGCATCATCGCGGTGCGCGGCAACTGTGACGCCGAGGTCGACCAGATGGTGCTCGATTTCCCGGTCATGGCCGACTACGCCACGCTGTTTGACGAGACCGGCCGTGAGCTGTTCCTGACGCACGGCCACGTCTTTGGCGCCGGCATGCACAACAGCGTCGACCACGCGCCCGCGCTGCCCGAGGGCTCCGCGCTCGTCTACGGCCATACGCACATCAAGGTTAACGAGGCAAGCGCCGCGCACCCGGGCCTGTGGCTCTTCAATCCCGGCAGCGTGAGCATTCCCAAGGACGGTACGCATAGCTACGGCATCTACGAGGACGGCGTGTTCCGTCACGTGGTCCTGGAGGAGGAATAACTATGGCGCAGCACATGGCTCAGCAAAATGCCGAGGGTTCGCGCGACCTGTCCACGCTGGTCGACGCGTCGGCCGAGCTGCAGCATCTGATGCAGACTATCTGGCGTCTGCGTCAGCCCGATGGCTGCCCGTGGGATCGCGAGCAGACGCATCAGAGCATCGGCAAGAACATGATCGAGGAAGCCTACGAGGCGCTCGATTGCATCGAGGCCGATGATGCCACGCATCTGCGCGAGGAGCTCGGCGACGTGCTCATGCAGGTAGTACTGCATGCGCAGATTGCGGCGGACGCCGGCGAGTTTACGCTGGCCGACGTGGCGCGCGATATCGACGCCAAGCTCATCCGCCGCCACCCACACGTGTTTGGCGATGCGGACGCCGAGAGCTCCGACGAGGTGCTCAAGATTTGGGATGAGGTCAAGCTTGCCGAGAAGGTTGCCAAGGACAAGGCCGTGGCAGCGGGCGAAGCTGCGCCCGAGGGTCTGCTCGACGGCGTGCCCACGCATCTGCCGGCGCTGATGCAGGCGCAGAAGGTGTCGCGCAAGGCGGCTGCCGTGGGCTTTGAGTGGGAGACGGTCCAGGACGTGTGGGACGAGGTTGCCGAGGAACGTGCCGAGTTTGCGGCCGAGGCCCCCGTAACGCCCGAGCGCGAAATGGAGTTTGGCGATCTGCTCTTTGCCCTGGTCAACGTCGCGCGCAAAGAGGGGATCGACGCCGAGAGCGCCCTGCGCGCCAGCACGGCAAAGTTCCGTCGCCGCTGGGCTGCGATGGAGGCCGCCGTGCACGAGGCGGGCGATGACCTCGCCGCCTGCTCAACCGCTCAACTCAACGACCTGTGGGACCAAGCAAAAGCAAGCGAGTGAGGCCTGCGTCTCTCATGGCATCCATTCGTAGAGAGGTCCCTACAAGCAAAAAGCCATATACAACGGAAGATGTGCCAGCTGCGCTTCGGCATCCCACTCGAGTTGTTTAGGGTGCAACACGTAAGCCATCCCAATCTTCTTGCTAAAGCGCGCGCGGAATCGGTCGAGGGAGATGGTTCCGTATCTGCGTGGCGACTTAACTTCGATGGGGCTGATGCGCGGCTTTCCGGCGGCATTGACATAGGGTCGGGTAACGAGGAAGTCGATTTCCATGCGCTCCTCCCCCTCCTTCTTTCCGCTTTGGAAATAAAAGAAGAGCCTGTGTCCATTGGCCTTTAGAGATTGGGCAACGTAGTTTTCGGTAAGCATTCCTTCGTTCAATCCGATGTCGCCGCGAAGCACGGCTCTGTAAACGTTTTCATCGGTATCGTTGTTGTCAGAGAAGGCAAGCGTTACAAGCAGGCCGGTGTCTGCCATGTAGCACTTGAGGGCCGTTTGCTCCATGCTGAGTGAAAGGCCCACACTCGGTTCGCTTGCGGCATAGCAGATATTGGCAATTC
>CAJMPM010000024.1 GCA_905215225.1 uncultured bacterium | reverse complement strand
GTCCCAGGCTCCGACGATCATCTTTATTGACGAGATCGATGCCGTGGGACGTCAACGCGGAGCCGGTCTGGGCGGCGGTCACGACGAGCGCGAGCAGACGCTCAACCAGCTGCTGGTCGAGATGGACGGTTTTGAGGAAAGCGAGTCGGTCATCCTGATCGCCGCAACCAACCGTCCCGATATTCTGGACCCGGCATTGCTGCGCCCCGGTCGATTTGACCGCCAGGTCACGGTCGACCGCCCGGACGTAAAGGGCCGCGAGCAGATCTTGCGCGTGCATGCCGAGAACAAGCCGATGGACGAGGACGTGAAGTTTGAGAAGCTCGCCCAGATGACCGTTGGCTTTACTGGTGCCGATCTGGCAAATCTGCTCAACGAGTCTGCGCTGCTGGCCGCTCGCCGTCATCGTTCCGTGATCTCGATGGACGAGGTCGAGGAATCGATGGAGCGCGTGATTGCCGGACCGCAACGCAAGGGTCGCGTGATGACCGAGGCCGAGCGCACCACGATTGCCTACCACGAGAGCGGTCACGCTTTGGTGGGCCACATCCTGGAGCACTCCGATCCGGTCCACAAGATCTCGATCGTCAGCCGCGGTCAGGCTCTGGGTTACACGCTGCAGCTTCCGCAGGAGGACCACTTCCTCAAGACCAAGAACGAGATGCTCGACGAGCTCGCCGTGTTCTTGGGCGGTCGCGTTGCCGAGGAGCTCATGTGCGATGACATTACGTCGGGCGCGAGCAACGACCTGGAGCGCGCGACCAAGATGGCGCGCGAGATGGTTACGCGTCTGGGCATGAGCGAGGAGCTGGGCACGCAAGTGTTTGGCGAGGCGCAGCATCAGGTGTTCCTTGGTCGCGATTACGCCGATCACCAGGATTACTCCGAGGAGACGGCGCGCCGCATCGATATCGAGGTTCAGCGCATCATGCGTGAGGCCCATCGCCGCGCGGTCGAGATTTTGGATGCCCGTCGCGATCAGCTTGATCTGATGGCGAAGGTGCTGCTTGAGCGCGAGACCGTCGAGGGCGACGCCGTGAACGCCCTGCTCGACAACGAGTGGGATGCCTACCTTGAACGCGAGGGCGATATCCTGGCGGCCAAGGAGGAGCGCAATGCCAAGGCGGCCGGCATGCCGACCAAGAAGCGCGCGCCTCGTATGAGCGAGGAGGAGCTGGCGGCTGATGCCGCGGCCTTTGCGCAGGCGGCCATGCAGGAGGATGCCGAAGTCACATCTGATGATGCCGGCGATGATCGTGCCGTCGATACCGGTGCCGGCACCGACGGCGACAAATAGTCCTTCTAACGAAAGCCTCCGCGGGGAAACCTGCGGAGGCTTTTTCTTTTGAGCGATATGGGGCCATCTGTTGATTGGGGACAGACTTAAATGAGCGTTTTCACGCATTTAAGTCTGTCCCCAATCAACATTGCTACGGCACTTTGCTCGGCTAAAGCGTACAATAGCGCCTATGCGAAAGGGGAACAGATGATCAACGAAACTATGTATGCTCGCGGTGCGGAAAGCTCCATCATCCGTGAGATTTTTAGCTATGGTCTTGAGCGCAAGGCACAGATCGGTGCGGAGAACGTATTCGATTTTTCGCTGGGCAACCCGAGCGTTCCGGCGCCCGCTGCTGTGGCTGAGTCGATTAAGAAGGCCCTGGAGCTGCCGAGCGACCAGCTGCACGGCTACACTCCCGCGCCGGGCCTGCCGCAATGTCGAGCAGCCGTCGCCGAATCGCTCAACCGCCGCTTTGGCACGAGCTATGAGGGCAAGGACGTCTTTATGACGGTGGGTGCTGCGGCCTCGCTCACCTGCACGCTCAACGCCGTTACGAACCCGGGCGACGAGGTTATTGTTATCGCCCCGTACTTTCCGGAGTATCGCGTTTGGATTGAGAAGGCCGGCTGTACGTGTGTTGAGGCGCCTGCCGATGAAGACACGTTCCAGCTGAGCGTGGACAACGTGCTCAAGGCGATCACCGATAAGACGGCTGCCGTCATTATCGACTCGCCCAACAATCCGACCGGTGCCGTATATACATGCGACACGCTGACGCGACTGGCCAATGTTCTGCGCGAGGCCAACGCTCAGCGCGATCCCGAGAATCCGATTATGCTCATCTCGGATGAGCCGTACCGCGAGATCGTGTACGGTGCCGAGGTGCCTTGGGTGCCCTCGATCTACGAGCACACCATCGTGTGCTACTCGTATTCCAAGTCGCTGTCGCTGCCTGGTGAGCGCGTGGGTTGGATCTTGGTTCCCAACACCAATCCGCAGGCTGCCCGTCTGATGCCGGCTGTTGCGGGTGCTGCCCGTACGCTGGGCTTCGTGTGCGCGCCGGCGCTCTTTCAGCGCGTAATTATCGACTGCATCGATGAGCCGAGTGACGTTGAGGCCTATGCGCGCAACCGCACCGCGCTTACCGACGCACTAGCGGAGTATGGCTACACCTATGTTGAGCCGGATGGCGCGTTCTACCTATGGGTGAAAGCGTTGGAGTCCGATGCGAATGCGTTTTGCGAGCGCGCAAAGAAGTATGAGTTGCTTGCGGTTCCCTCGGACAGCTTTGGTATGCCGGGTTGGTTCCGCCTGGGCTATTGCGTGAGTTACGAAACGATTGTCAATTCGCTACCCGCTTGGAAACAGTTGGCGGACGAGTATCGTTAAAAGTAAAGCGCTCTGCCTACAATGTTTTACGTGAAACGGGGTTTGGTGTTAAGCCGGACCCCGTTGTCATGGACGTTGTGTCTTTGGGATGGAGTGGTTTTACGACTATCGAAGGCTATGCGTACAATGAATATAAGCGACGGCCGTGCCAGATAAGGAGACCTGATGCCCTACCTGCTTTCTTGTGACATTCATACCCATACGATGTTCTCTGCGCATGCATATTCGACCATTGAGGAGAATGTGTACTGGGCGGCAGAGCGTGGCCTGCAGGTGCTCGGATCCGCCGACCATTTGAGCTCTATGGTTACGGCTTGCCCCAATGACCTGCGCAGTTTCCAGTTCTTTATTAACCAGGATATCTGGCCACGCATTTGGAGTGGCGTGCTGGTGCTGCGTGGTGCCGAGGCCGATATCGTTTCGCTGGACGGAAGCCTGTTTGGCGAGGACACTCCTGTCACGCTCGATATTGCCGGCGATTCGTACAGCCGTCAGCATTCGCTGTTCGATTTGGTTACGCGTAATTTGGATTATTTGGTTGCAAGCGTGCATAATCCGCAGATTGCTGGGGGCGCGACGCTGGCCCAGACGACCGAGATGTATATCAACGCCCTGGAGCATCCCAAGGTGTTCATGCTGGGTCACACGGGTCGTTCGGGCGTGCCGTTCGATATCGATGAGGTGCTGCTGGCGGCCAAGGCCAAGCACAAGATTATCGAGATCAACAACCATAGTCTTGAACATGGTGTCGACACTGAGCATTGGGCCGTATGCCGCAAGATTGCCGAGCGCTGCGCCGAGCTGGGCGTGGGCATTGGCGTGTCGACCGATGCCCACATTGGCATGGCCATTGGCAAGCTCGATCACGCCCGCAAGTTGCTCGACGAGATTCACTTCCCGCTAGACCTGATCGTGACGCGCGACCGCGAGACGCTGCTGCGCGAGATGGCGGCAGCCGGCGTGTGCGATCTGCGCAAGGGGATGTAGCGGAATTTATAAACCAAGCGAAGGGGGCGGCCCAGGCGGGTCGCCCCCTTTCTTGTCCCAAAAATCTACTGAGGTTGGTTAGCGGCGTTCGAGGACCGCTACGGTTTCGGTGTGGTCGGTGTGGGGGAACATGTCGACGGGCGTGATCTTGAGCAGGCGATAGCCTCCGTCGAGGAGCTGGTGCAGGTCGCGCTCTTGGGTCACGGGGTTGCAGCTGATATAGGTGATGCGGCGCGGCTTAAGTGCGCAGGCAGCTTCGAGGAACTCGGGGGTAGAGCCGGCGCGCGGCGGATCGATGGAAAGGACATCGACCCGCTCGTTGTTGCCGGCGGCATCTAGGATGTAATCGGTGGCATCGTCGGCCATAAACCAGGCGCTGCGGGTGAGGCCGTTGAGCTCGGCATTGCGACGTGCGTCGGCAATGCCCGCCGGGTTGCGCTCCACGCCGAGCAGCATAATGCCGATACCCTTGTTCTGGGCATCTTTAGCTGCGCAAAGACCGATGGTACCGCTGCCACAGTAGGCATCCATGAGCACATCGCCCTGGTGCAAATCCATGCCGTCGATAGCGAGCTGATAGAGCAGCTCAGTCTGGTGCGGGTTGGTCTGATAAATCGCGGTGGGGGAGAGGGCGAATTCGCAGCCGAGCAGCTGATCGCGCATGCATTCGTCGCCATACACGATGCGGGTTTCCTCGCCGAGGATGGCGTTGCCGGGGCGTCCGTTGATGTTTTGGGCGACGGTGACGATGCGCGGATCGAGTGCGGCGACAGCCTCAAAGAACTCCTGCGCATGCGGCAAGTCGCGCTGAGCGGTCACGAGCGTGACCATGACCTGGTCGGTACGCCAACCGCAGCGGACGACGGCATAGCGAAGCAAACCAAGATGCTTGTCCTCATTAAAGGCGGGAATATGCAGCCGCTCAGCTTCGCGTGCGATGCCGTTGAGAATCTGACGGGCGCCCGGTGCCTCGACGGGGCATTCGGGTACGGCAACGATCTTGTGCGTGCCGCGCTCAAAGAAACCGCAACGGACGGCGCCCTCCTTACCGGGAGCAAAGGGAGTGGCAGCCTTATGACGAAAGCCACGCGGTGCAGGATATTTGCCCGGGTCGCCCAGGGTGACACCCATGCCACGAATAGGATCTACAGCAATGCCCTCACGCTCACAAAGCGAAGCAAAAAGCTCCTCCATAGCAGCCTGCTTGGCGGCGAGCTGCTTCTTATAAGGACGATTGAGCGCCGTGCACCCACCGCAAGCTTTCATGATCGAACAGGGGGACTTGGGGTCCACAGCCTTACGCGCAGACGAATCCGAATCATTATGCGGGCGCTTGGAACGAGCCTGAGGCGCTTTGTCTCCGCCTCGACGAGAGTCAGAACGCTTGGTCTTAGCCCTGCTCTTGGTCGATTTGCTTTTTGCAGCTTTAGAAGACTTGGATTTCGTAGAAGATTTCTCCTCCTTCGAACCCTCAGCCGCCTCCACCAAAGCACGACGAGCCCTACGCTCCGCACGAGATTCTGCCATGAATTAACTCCACTATTAAATAAAAGAAAAGTCCAAAGTAATTGTACCGTGCATTCAACGTGCCCGATTGGAGGGGACGCCTATTTAAGGCTTCGAGCACGTTGTCTCCCGGAATGCCGGCAGCCGTCACGGTATTAAATTTGCTGCTCTACAGCCCTGCTCACTACGTTGGCCACATTAAGTGGCCGCCGGTTCGTGCGTAACTCGCTACAAATTAAATACCGTGACGGCTGCCGGCATTCCGGGTGCACCAACCTTGTGCTCTATCACGCTAAAGTGTATGATTCTGAACGTTACATGACTCACTTTACTTAACTAAAGTGCCACCAAGGGGGAATACCATGAACACCGATATGTCTCGTCGTCAGTTTGTTGGTCTAGCCGGCTCGCTCGCTACGGTGCTTGGCCTTGGGCTTGTCGGCTGCGGCGGTGGTGCCGGCAAGGGCTCCGCTGCTGGCTCTGCCGCGGCCAAGGATGTGAAGGGCGCTGCGGAGTCCAAGAAGCTCGTGGTGGGCTTTGATAAGTCCTATCCTCCGTACGGCTTTGTGGGCGACGACGGCGAGTACACCGGCTTCGATCTCGATCTGGCCAAGGCTGTTGCCGATAAGCAGGGCTGGGAGGTCAAATACGAGGCCATCGACTGGGACGCTAAGGACACGCTGCTCAACTCGGGCGCCATCAACTGCATCTGGAACGGCTTTACCATGGAGGGTCGCGAGGACGACTACACGTTCTCCGAGCCGTATATGCTCAACGAGCAGGTGCTGGTGGTCAAGAAGGATGCGGGCATCAAGAGCTGGGACGATCTTGCCGGCAAGACCGTGATCACCCAGACCGATTCCGCTGCGCAGGATGTGCTCGAGGGTGACCAGAAGGATCTGGCAGCGACATTCGCCACGCTCGATACCATCGGCGAGTACAACACGGCCTTTATGCAGCTCGAGAGCGGCGCGGTCGATGCCGTGGCGTGCGACCTTTCGATTGCCCAGTATCAGCTTGCCGCCAAGCCCGATGCTTATACGCAGCTTGATGAGCCGCTGTCCAGCGAGCACTACGCCGTTGGCTTTAAGAAGGGCGACACCAAGTCGGCCGATGCTGTAGCCGAGTCGCTCAAGGCACTCTACGATGACGGTACGGTTAAGGATCTCTGCGACAAGTATTCAAGCTATGGGCTATCTTTCGATAATTGGGTGCTCAAGTAATGTCTATTCAGGTCATGATGCAGATGCTTGGCCAGGGATTCTTGGTCAGCTTGCAGCTGTTTGTGTTGACGCTGCTTGGGTCGATTCCCCTGGGGATCCCCGTAGCGTTTATGCGCATGAGCAAGGTCGCGCCGCTGCGTTGGATCGCGCGCATCTACATTTCGGTCATGCGCGGTACGCCGCTCATGCTGCAGATGTTTGCCATCTACTTTGCCCCGTACTACGTGTTCGGCATCTCGCTCACGCCCGATTCCAAGTGGACGGCGTGCGTTGTGGCGTTCATCATCAACTATGCCGGCTACTTTGCCGAGATCTATCGCTCGGGCCTGCAGTCGATTCCGCGCGGCCAATATGAGGCCGCCGAGGTGCTGGGCTACTCGCGCCTGCAGACGTTTTTGTACATCGTGATGCCGCAGGTCGCCAAGCGCATTTTGCCGGCGATGGGCAACGAGATCATCACGCTGGTCAAAGACACGTCGCTGGCGTTTGCCATCGGCGTGGGGGAGATGTTCTCGACGGCCAAGGCGCTGGTTGCCTCGCAAGTGAGCATGGTGCCGTTTGCGATTGCGGCGCTGATCTACTGGGTCTTTAACTTTGTGGTCGAGATGCTGCTGGGCGCCGCCGAGAAAAAATTGGATTACTACCATGATTAATTCGGTAATGAATATATCGAACGCGCGTAAGGCGTTTGGTGGCAATGAGGTGCTCAAGGATATCTCGCTCGAGGTAAAGCGTGGCGAGGTCGTAGCGATTATCGGGCCTTCAGGCGGCGGTAAGTCCACGCTTCTGCGCTGCGCCACACTGCTCGAGACACTTGACGGAGGCTCGCTCTCGTTTGGCGACCTTGCCGTTGCGACGGACGCGGGGTCGGGTGCGGTATATGCGAAAGGCGACGTGCCCAAGCGGGCGCGTTCGCGATTTGGCCTGGTGTTTCAGAACTACAATCTGTTTCCGCACTATACGGTGATGAAAAACATCACCGATGCTCCGATTCGCGTACTCAAGCGTCCGTGCGAGCAGGCCGAAGCACGTGCGCGTGAGTTGATCGCGCAGATGGGGCTTACGGGCAACGAGAACAAGGTGCCATGTGAGCTTTCGGGTGGCCAGCAACAGCGTGTGAGTATCGCCCGCACCTTGGCGCTCGATCCGGAGATCCTGTTCTTTGACGAGCCGACCTCGGCACTCGACCCCGAGCTGACGGCCGAGGTGCTGCGTGTCATTAAAGACCTTGCCGCGCAGAATATGACGATGGTGATCGTGACCCACGCGATGCAGTTTGCGCGCGATGTTGCCGACCGCGTTGTCTTTATGGACGGAGGTCGCATTGTCGAGGAGGGCCCTGCCGAGCAGGTTATCGATCACCCTCGTGAGCAACGTACCCGTGAGTTCTTGAGTCGTATCGAGGGGTAGGCTCAGCTTTTTACTCAACTATTGATTGAGGCGAAGCCGCCGCAGGTTTTACGGCCTGCGGCGGCACTTTAATTTGCATCGGCGGGGTCCAATAATTACCTCGTATACGTTCTCCTTCCTCTCGCCGCCTGTATTCATACGTGTGCCGAAAGGTGTGCATGGACGGTCGCCCGTGAGGGTAGGGTGGTGGCATAGGACATTTGGAGGGTGAGTCGGCTCGGCTGCCGACCATGCTGCTCCCGGGACGGCACCGACCGCGAACTCTCCCCGTTGGCGTCGCGCATTGCGCGCGGCCCTGCAAGGAGGTCATCATGGGTGCTCCCAAGACCGGTAACGTAAGGAACGTGGTGCTCGTAGGCCAAGGCGGGGTGGGCAAGACTTCACTCGCCGAGGCCATGCTCCACCTTTCCGGCAAGACCGCCCGCCTGGGCGGCCACGACGGCACCAAGCCCACGCTCGACTATGACCCCGAGGAGGTCAAGCGTGCATTTTCCATCTCGACGACCATTGCGCCGATCGACTGGAAGGGCGCCCGCATCAACGTGCTCGATGCCCCGTGCTACCCCGATTTTATCGGCGACGCCTTTGCCGCGATGAGCGTCTGCGAGACGGCTCTGTTTGTGGTCGATGCCGAGGCCGGCCCACAGCCTACGACGGTTAAGCTCTGGTATGCCGCCGAGGACCTGCGTCTGGCGCGTGCGGTGTTCGTAAACCGCCTGTCGCGCTCTGAGGCCAGCTTTGCGACCACGATGAATCTGCTGCAGGAGCGCTTTGGTATGCGCCTGGGCGCCGTGACCCTTCCCTGGGGAGAGGGCGAGGACTTCGACGGCATCATCGACCTGGTGCGCATGAAGGCACGCCATTGCAACGGCACTGAAGCCGTTGAGTCGGAGATTCCCGAGGAGTATCGTGCCCAGGCCGAGGAAGCCCATGACCATCTGTGCGAGCTGGTGGCCGAGGCTGACGACGAACTGATGATGAAGTACTTGGAAGGCGAGGAGACGCTGACGCAGGAGGAGCTTGAAGGCCTGCTGTCGAAGGCGATCGCCGAGCGCATCTTTGTGCCGGTCTTTGCGGGCGATTGCATTAAAGAGCAGGGCGTCAACTCGCTGATGGACGATATCGCCACGTACTTCCCGGCGCCGACGGACTACGGCGAGATGCCGCTCATCGACGGCGATTCGCTTAAGATCTCGAGTGACGATGACCGCCCGGTGGCATTTGTGTTTAAGACCTTGGCCGATCCGCAACAGGGTCGCATCAGCTTTATCAAGGTGCTGACGGGTACGCTTGAGCCGGGCCTTGAGCTGGTCAATGCGCGCACGCGCAAGGGTGAGCGTCTGGCCCACCTGTATGTGATGTGCGGCCGTGACATGACCGAGGTCGGTCACGCTTATGCCGGCGATATCATCGTGGCGCCCAAGCTGGCGGCCGAGACGGGCGATACACTCTCGATTACCGGCAAGGTCGAGGCTGCGGCGTTTAAGTTCCCCAACTCGCAGTACCGCATCGCCATCGAGGCCGAGAACCGCGGTGACGAGGAGAAGCTATACACGTTTATCGAGAAGGCGTGCAAGGCCGATCCGACCATGAGCATCGATCGTGACGAGGAGACCGGCCAGACTATCATCTCCGCCGTGGGTGAGGCGCAGGTTTCGGTCCTGCTCAACCGTTTGGAGGATCGCACCAAGGTCGTGGCCAAAAGCGTGCCAATCCGCATTCCGTATCGCGAGACTATCCGCCGCACGGCGAGCGCACAGGGCCGCCACAAGAAGCAGACTGGCGGTGCCGGTCAGTATGGCGACTGCTGGCTGCGCGTTGAGCCACTCATTGGGCCCGACGGCACGAGCGATGGCTATGAGTTTGTAGACGAGGTCGTGGGCGGTCGCATTCCGCGTTCGCTCATTCCCGCCGTGGACAAGGGCGTTCAGGAGACCATGAAGGACGGCATCATTGCCGGCTACCCGCTCACGGGCATTCGCGTGGCTGTGTACGACGGCTCGTATCACAGCGTCGACTCCAACGAGATGGCGTTCCGCGCGGCGGCTCGCATCGGCCTGCGCAAGGCATGCGCCGATGCCGACCCGGTGGTGCTGGAGCCCATCGAGGAAATCACGGTGACTATCCCCGAGAGCTACGCCGGCGCCGTGATGGGCGACATCTCGGCCTCGCGTGGTCGCGTGACGGGCATGGAGACCGATGAGCGCGGCGACACCGTGGTCATTGCCCAGGCGCCTCTCGCCGAGCTGACGGATTACTCGACGCGTCTGCGCTCTATCACGCGCGGCACGGGCGACTTTACCATGAAGCCGGCGGGCTATGAGCAGGTACCCTATGACGTTCAGGCCAAGCTGGTCGAGCGCTATGAGGAGGGCCGCGCCAAGTAGCGCGTGGCGTTGCCTGTAACATACATGCCGATGAAAGGGCCGCTCTGGGCAATCCAGGGCGGCCCTTTTTGATCCCTGGGGGATGGGGGAAACGGATCATTTTAGTTTTGGGGCAGCTTGGTCGGCCCTAGTCTCCCGAGGCCTGGTTGCGGCCGGTGGTGTAGTCGATCTGCACATGCGGCTGCAGGTTGTAGCAATATACGTGGAAGCAGAGGGTCTTGCCGTGGTCCTCGACCGCTTGCGCCTCAAGGCGCACGCCGCGGCAGACAAGTTCTTCTTCGTTGTACATGGGCGTGACGCGATAGAGCACGTGGTTGCCCGTGTCGCGGATGTAGCCGAGAATCTGCTCTTCAAACGGTAGCATGCCCGTCTCGTTGAGATAGCGCGTGCCGGTGAGGAGATTCTTACGGTTGGCGTTTTCGCCGCAGAGCGACCAGGCGATAAGGTGGCAGCGGTTGTAGAGGCTCTGGCCCGGAACAAAGTCATAGCGTTGCTGGTGCCATCCGGCGGGGTGGATACGCGAGATATCGCCGCGCTTACCCTGACCGAGCGATTCGGGGCCCACGCAGGCGAGCGCCTTACGGGTGCGGCCCAAGCTGTCGAGCTTGGTGAACTTCTTAAAGCAGCCCTCTTCTGCAGCGCGTTCGTATTCACCGAGTGTGAATGACGGCGTGCCGAGCGGGTGCGTACTGTCGGCGCGAAGGGCAACGTAGGGATTGCCGGCGTAGTCGGGAATGCTGCTGAGATATACGCCGCGGGCGCGGTCGAGATCGGGGTTTTCGACCTCGTCGATGGGGGTAACGGTACTGTCGGCTGAGCCGTCGTCACCGGTGTCGGTTGCGGCGGAATCGGAGCCATCGCCAGAGGCTTGGCTATTTTGAGAGTCCGAGGGGCTCGCTGTTCCCGATTCGAGTCGGGCAACCAGGTCTGCCTCGTCGTCGGTGCGGCTGGGACTCTCGTTTTGTTTCTCGGCCAGAGCTACCGCCTGCTCATCGCTTTGCGGCGACAGCAGCTTGGGCGCTCCGTCGAGCGACCCTGTGAACAGTGCAAACCCCAGCACCACGGCGGTGCCGATGGAAAGTACTTGCTTATAGGCGGACTTGCGCGACATTGCGGCTCCTGGATGGACGGTTGGGAGTCTACCAGTCTAGCAGGAGCCGGCAGAGGCCGTCCCGCCGAACAAATACTCATGATTTGGAATAGGCGCTACTGATTCATTTGCCTCATATGGAGCTGCGGCGGTTGTGTACATGGAATCAGTCGGCGTTTCCCCAGATAAAACCTGCCAAAATAAACCTGTCCCTTTTTGGCGGGTTAATCGGGGACTATTTCACCGCAACTTAGGGCACGGTTAGGAAGTGTGCGCCTTAAAGAGT
>CAJMPM010000023.1 GCA_905215225.1 uncultured bacterium | reverse complement strand
CTCTGCGAAGCGCTGCTCTATGAGCTCTTGGCGGCGCGTCTGCACGGCAAAGTATGCCTGGGCGAGCGCGATCTCTGGCTAGATTGAATCTCCGTTCTGTGCGATTAAATAGCATGCATAGCGCGTAAGTTTGTAGTCTTTAACCGCGCGAGCGGCGACACCGGCAGTTACCATTTTCGTGGTGTCACGAAAATGGGAATCAACTGGAGTTTTGTTTGTTTCGCACGAGACTTTTGCCCTCTTAACAACTTCGGCGAAGTTCTCCCATCGAGTGTACCCCATGGGTTCCATTAAATCGCGTGCGAGCCAATACTCAACGCCGTCTTCCACATTGGCGTAGCTATCAAGTTCGAGACGCCACTTCTCGATATCTCCACTATCCATATCTCCTCCTCGCTGGCCTATTGTCTATGCGGGCTTTGCC
Organism: uncultured bacterium; assembly: GCA_905215225.1. Taxonomy (GTDB): domain Bacteria; phylum Actinomycetota; class Coriobacteriia; order Coriobacteriales; family Coriobacteriaceae; genus Collinsella. The sequence continues at coordinate 11,188 of CAJMPM010000023.1, read as the reverse complement.
CGCTCTGTATTCAGAATAAGGATACACTGTCGTGCGGACACGAATGGGCCCCGTGTCACTTCGAGCTCACGGGACCCATGGATATCGATTAGTTGTGTTCTGCGTTAGATAGGCGTCCAGTTTAATTCGCTCGATAGTGCGAACCGAGGCTTTCGGTTCGTTTGCGCATGGCTTTGACCATCTCCGCAGCCAGCTGAATTTGCGACTGTAGGCGCGCGAGGGCAGCGATTTCGCTGTCGTTGGCACGCGGCTTATTTAGAGTCGTGGCTTCATCTTGCAGGCTTTCAAGCTCCTGCAGCGCCTTGGATAGACCCGCATCGGTCCTGTTGATCATGCAGTAGGCGCTCATTGTGTGCTTGAGGCAGCGGGTTAGGCGCGCGACGACTGCTGCAGCGATGCCATGCTCGGGGAGGGCGACATCCACCGGTGCGTCAGCCTCGGGAGCGTCCAGTGCTGCTCGAGCCGCTGATGCGCCCGCAATGCGCCCGAATACGATGCCATTGGCGCTCGACAGGCCTCCGATGCGGTCGGCGCCGTGCATGCCGCCTGTTGCCTCGCCGCAGGCGTAGAGGCCCTCAACGCCCGTGTACGCGGTCTTATCGATTCTGATACCGCCGTTGGCCGCGTGGGCATACATCGCCACGCGCATCTCGTCGCTCGGAGCGATACCATGCTCGTCTTGTAGCCAAGTGGCAAATGTCTGCACGAACTCGGGGACATTCTCTCGCGGGAAGTCGTAGTGGAGCGCTAGGCCTTCGGCACCTGCTTGATCGATGGCAAGATCGATGGCGCGAGAAGCCAAGCGCGAAGTGAAGGGGCCATATCCTGAGCGTTGCTTAAGCAGATCGTCTAACTTTTCGTTGGCAATGTCGACCGGTTGGTCGAACGTGACGTAGCGCCAGGTCTTTTCGTTAAAGACCAGGTTGCGCTTGGGCTCGATGAAGCCGGGCATCATCTGCATGAACTCTATATTAGTAAGTGTTGCGCCGTGCGCCAGCGCGATGGCCTGCGAGGAGCTGAGCACATCAGCCGACGTAAGGCTGCGCTCGAACAGGCCGCCTGTGCCACCGGCTGCGATGATCGTGGCCTTTGCTGTAAAGGTCACGATGCGCTCGTCTGTTTGGTTGTAGAGCACGGCGCCGGTAATCTTTCCGGTTGTGTCCTCAACAAGGTCTATAAGCTCGTGGCGGGGGAGCAGACGAATGCCAAGAGACTTGATCTGGGCCGCACACGCGTCTTCAAGAGGCTTGCGGGTCAGGCCGCGCCACATGCGTGTCTTATGGTCAAAACAGGGGATAAATTGCTTTTGCTGGGCGCTCTCGGCGCTTTGCGGGCGCTGAAGTTCTACGCCCAGATCCTGTTCGAGCCAGTCAATCGCTTGGGGAATGCCATGGACGAACGTCTGGGCGAGCTCGGGGTCGGCAACGCCGCCGCCGACGGTTTGGATAGTGTCGATAAGGTCCTGCTCGTCGTCTTCGTCAACGGGCCCAATAAGCCCGAGGCCCCAGGTGCCCGGGAAGAAGCTCGATCCGCTCATGGTCTTGCCGGCGCTTGCGATGGCAACGGTTGCACCCGTGCGTGCCGCTTCGATGGCGGCGCAAAGGCCCGCAATGCCAGATCCAATTACCAGTACATCAGTCGATTCCATCGGATTCCTTTCTCGTCCGGCGCATTGTCGCACGGGTGATCGGCAATGGGGCCGCAAAGACCCGGCAAATCGGTAAAGGGCAAATATGGCAGGTGGGCGTCATGGACGCTCTGACGCTCCATCTCATCACATCTTGTATTTCGCCCCAACTGATATATCGGCATTAGCTACCCTGCGACAGCGCAAACAAACAGAGCCGCTACCCGGGTGGGTAGCGGCTCTAAAGCTCAACTATACGAGCATCGCGCGGGCGCGATTAGGCCTTGAGGGCCTCCTCGACGGCGACAGCGCAGGCGACGGTGGCACCGACCATGGGGTTGTTGCCCATGCCGATGAGACCCATCATGTCAACGTGCGCAGGCACGGAGGAAGAACCGGCGAACTGGGCGTCGGAGTGCATGCGGCCCATGGTGTCGGTCATGCCGTAAGAGGCGGGGCCGGCGCCCATGTTGTCCGGGTGCAGGGTACGGCCAGTGCCGCCACCAGAAGCGACGGAGAAGTACTTCTTGCCAGCCTCGAGGCGCTCCTTCTTGTAGGTGCCAGCGACGGGGTGCTGGAAGCGGGTGGGGTTGGTGGAGTTACCGGTGATCGAGATGTCGACGTTCTCGTGCCACATGATGGCAACGCCCTCGCGGACGTCGTCGGCGCCGTAGCAGTTGACGGCGGCGCGGGGACCATCGGAGTAGGGGATGGTCTCGACGACCTTGAGCTCGCCCGTGAAGTAGTCGAACTGGGTCTTCACGTAGGTGAAGCCGTTGATGCGGGCGATGATCTGAGCAGCGTCCTTGCCCAGACCGTTGAGGATGACGCGCAGCGGCTTCTTGCGAGCCTTGTTGGCGTTCAGAGCCAGGCCGATAGCGCCCTCAGCGGCAGCGAAGGACTCGTGACCGGCCAGGAAGGCGAAGCACTCGGTGTCGTCGGAGAGCAGCATAGCGCCCAGGTTGCCGTGGCCCAGACCGACCTTGCGGTCCTCGGCGACGGAGCCGGGAACGGTGAAGGCCTGGATGCCCTCGCCGATGATGGCGGCAGCCTCAGAAGCGGACTTGGCGCCACGCTTGACAGCGAGAGCGCAACCGAGGGTGTAGGCCCACTCGGCGTTCTGGAAGGCGATGGACTGGGTGTTGTTGACGATCTCACGCGGGTTGAAGCCCTTGTCGGTGCAGATCTGCAGAGCTTCCTCGAGGGAGGCGATGCCGTTGTCGGCGAGGCACTTGTTGATCTTGTCAGCGCGGCGCTCGTAACCTTCGAACGTAACAGTCATAGTTATTTCCCTCCCTTTCTACTCGTGAACCGGGAACACGCTGGCGACGGAGTGAGTCTCCTCGTCGGTGCGCGGGTCGATGTACTTGGCAGCGTTCTCCCACTGACCATAGTGGCCCATAGCGCCAGCGATGGCCTCCTCGGGGGTCTTGCCGGCCTTGACGGCGTCGGTGAACTTGCCGAGGTTCAGGAACTCGAACGCGATGATCTCGTTCTTGTCGTTGAGAGCCATGCGGGTGACGTAGCCCTGAGCGAGCTCGAGGTAACGAGCGCCCTTGGCCTTGGTGCCGAACATGGTGCCGACCTGAGAGCGAAGGCCCTTGCCGAGGTCGTCGAGGGAGGCGCCCACGGGCAGGCCGCCCTCGGAGAACGCGGTCTGGCTGCGGCCGTAAACGATCTGCAGGAAGATCTCGCGCATAGCAACGTTGATGGCGTCGCAGACGAGGTCGGTGTTGAGGGCCTCGAGGATGGTCTTACCGGGAAGGATCTCGGAAGCCATGGCGGCAGAGTGGGTCATGCCCGAGCAGCCGATGGTCTCAACGAGGGCCTCCTCGATGATGCCGTCCTTGACGTTCAGCGTGAGCTTGCAGGCGCCCTGCTGAGGTGCGCACCAACCCACACCGTGCGTAAGACCGGAGATGTCGGAAATCTCCTTAGCCTGGACCCACTTGCCCTCCTCGGGGATGGGTGCGGGGCCGTGGTATGCACCCTTGGCAACGGGGCACATGTTCTCCACTTCCTGTGAGTACTGCATGCCTCTCCTCTCTATCGTGTTGGCGTCCCGTCTGGGGGTCGTGGCTGGCGATTGCCGGGCGACCCTTCGAAAGTGACATGACATGCAGCCCCTATAATACCGCGAAATGCACGGAATATTCGGCGAACGGCTCAGTTTTCGTAGCGAGAAGTCCGGAAGTTTTAATTGAAACGGTTTAACTCTATGTTCTGTGGTCGTGAGCTTCCGTAGAGGGGGTCCGTCTTGGGCAAGCTTTTGGTCCGCTCTTGCAAGCGTTGCAGTGGTTGACCTGTTGTAACGGTGCCGTTCGCCGACTGTTTGCTGCCTTTGGCCGCGCGAGTGTATTGTTTTGCGTGAATGTTTTGATGGCACGCTTCAATCGTGCTGTATTGGATGGTAAGCAGATCCCGGCGAAGGGAGCGCCATGCAGCGCGTTTGGAAAACGATCACCGGTTTTTACCATGTTTGTGCCCGCGGTATGGGCGGGCAGTTGATCTTTGAGAGCGACGAGGACCGGTGGGAGTTTTTGGAACTGATGCGCGACTGCTGCCGCGATGCCCAGGTGACGATTGTGACGTGGTGTCTCATGAGCGACTACGTGGATCTGGTGCTATTGGATTACGAGGACAAAATGAGCGCTGCTATGCAGCGGCTACTGTTGACGTATGCTCGTCGGTTCAATAAGCGTACTGGGCGCGCGGGCTGCCTATTTCGTGAGCGTTTTGAGCGCCGCTCGCTCGATACCGACTGGCAGGTGATGGAGGCTATTCGCTCCGTGTACGCCAACCCGCAGGAGGCGGGCATTAGCCTAATCGAGCGTTATCCCTGGAGCAGCTTTGCGGAGCATCTGCGCGCTTACGACAGCGATGCGGCCGATGTCACGAGGGGATTTTCCGACCCTACATGCGTGCTTGAGCTTTTCGGATCTACCGAGGGCTTTATTGCCTATTCGCTTTCGACGCCCGACAGCTGCGAGCCAGCGCTGTGCGATATGAAAGAGACGGAGTGGGAACGCTACGCCTTTGCCGACAAGTTGGCGAAGAGCCTCGGGGCTCCGCTCCACGGGGTTAAAGCCGCGCCGCCTGCGCAGCGTAATGCCGTTATTGTTGGATTGCACGATGCCGGTTTCACGGTGCGTCAGATTGAGCACTATACCGGGATTGGCAAAAGTACGGTTTCTCGTATTGTGCGCAGCCGGACGGGGGCGGCGATGCGGGCTGGCGGAAACGTGATGTAGGGCTGCCTGTGCACCGCGGCTGGGGTCGTTCATGCGCCGCAACCTGCGTTCTAAATGCTTGTTACGCTGACTGCACCTCTTGATATGTATAGAACGATTGCCGTCTTGCATAAAAATACGGCTCAGTCCGGTTTTACCCGCGCCTACCCCCGTCCACACCGTGCAAAAAGCGGAGTTTTCAGCATCGTGGTGCTGTCGGCACCGCCGTAATCTTGAAATATATGGGTCCCGAAGCCATTTATGCCTGCCGATGTGCCTCCAAAGCGCATGCTTGTGACCCCTGAGACCACGATGCTTGTTCTAAAACGATATAAAAGGGTGCCTGGAGACGTTGATTAACGCTTTCAATGCGTATACACGCAACTTGGCGTGCTGAAAACTCGCAAAAATGCACGCTGCACCCTATGGGACCCGTCTGTGGCGGGCGCGAAGCGAACCGGAGCCCAGCAGGACGGGGCATGGGGCGTTGCTTGGGGTGCCCGTGGCTCTGTCGCTAGCCGTTGGCACTGTGGAAAACGTCCGTGTTTGCGGCTGGCTGTTCGGTAAATGACAGGGCGAGCGCCGGACGCGCGAACTTTGTGTGTCCGAGGCGTTATGAAAAAGCCGAGCCGCCCGTATTGGGCGGCTCGGCAATCAAACCCTTTGATCTGGGGCATCCGCTACTGGCTAGTTTACCCTTCGAGCATGCCGTCGAGGGTGCGCCAGGCTAACTCGGCGCATTTAACGCGGGCGGGCATGTGCGAGATGTCCTGGAGCTGGGCGGCCTCGTCCAGATCTTCCAGGTCCTCCTCGGAGAGCTGCTCGCCGCGGATCATGGCGAGGAAGAGCCCTGCCAAGCGACGTGCTTCCTCGACCGTCTCGCCGGTGATGAGGTCGGCCATGATATCGGCGCTGGCCTGGCTGATGGCGCAGCCGTGACCGGTAAAGGAGGCCTCCTCGATCACGTTGTTCTCGACACGCAGCTGCAGAGTGAGCTCATCGCCGCAGCTGGGGTTGATGCCGTCGTGCTCGTGCGTGGGGGCATCCATCTCGTACTTATAGTCGGGGTGCGAGTTGTGCTCCATAAACGTGGTGGAGGTGTATAGATTACCCATTGAACGTGCTCCAAACGTGATGCAGGCCGGCGATAAACTTGTCGATGTCGGCCTTGTCGTTGTAGAAGGCCACGCTGGCGCGGCAGCAGGCAAGGTTCTCGACGCCCAGCCAGGTGAGCAGAGGCTGCGCGCAGTGGTGACCGGCGCGGATGCAAACGCCGTCCATGTCCATGATGCTCGCGACATCGTGCGGGTGGATGCCCTTGACGTTAAAGCTGACGACGCCGTGGTGGTTGTCCCAATAGATGGAGCCGATGATCTGGACAAAGTCGAGCTGCATAAGCTCGCCCATCAGGTAGTGGACGAGTGCCTGCTCGCGGGCCTGGATGTTTTCGTAGCCCACCGTGTTAACGAGGTAGTCGAGGGCGGCGCCTGTGGCGAAGATGCCGGCGGCGTCCTGCGTGCCGGCCTCGAACTTCTCGGGGACGGGCGCCCAGACGGCGTCCTGCTCGGTGACAGAGTCGATCATCTCGCCACCGGTGAGCATGGGCGGCATGGCGTTCAGCAGGTCCATCTTGCCCCACAGCACGCCGATGCCCATGGGGCCCATGGCCTTGTGCGCGCTAAAGGCAAAGAAGTCGGCGCCCAGATCGGCCACGTTGACCGGCATGTGCGGCAGCGACTGCGCGCCGTCGACGACCAGATAGCCGCCGTACTTGTGCACGAGCTTGCCGAGATTCTTGACCGGGTTCTCGACGCCCAGCACGTTAGAGACCTGACCCACGGCCAGAATCTTGGTCTTGGGACCCACCTTGGCCAGAACCTCCTCGGTGGTGAGTTGGCCGGTCTTGGTGGGGTAGAGGTAGACGAGCTTGGCGCCGGTCTCGCGGCAGACCTGCTGCCACGGGATCAGGTTGGAGTGGTGCTCCATGATGGTGATGACGACCTCGTCACCGGGCTCGAGCACCGTGGGTGCAAAGCTCTTGGCGACCAGATTGAGCGACTCGCTCGTGTTGCGGGTGAAGACGACCTCGTTGGCCTGGGAAGCGCCGATGAGGTCGGCGATCTGCTGGCGCACCTTCGCGATAGCCTCGGTGGCCTCGACGGACAGCGAGTACAGGCCGCGCAGCGGGTTGGCGTTCATGCGCTGGTAGAAGTCGCGCTCGGCGTCGAGCACACAGGCGGGGCGCTGCGCGGTGGCGGCGCTATCGAGGAAGGCGATCTCGGGGTGCTGCTGGAACAGCGGGAACTGGCCCTTGTAGGGGTTGGTCTCGATGTCGACGGTAGGCCAGCCGCGTGAGGCCTCGTCGCTGGCGTCGAGCTCCATAGGCTCCGGTGCGGTACAGGTATCGCATTTAACGTGCTCGGTGTCGATCATGCGAGCTCCTCCTCAAAGTTGTCGATCAGGTTGTTGCCCAGACGGACGACGGCGGCGCGGGTGCGCTCGTCGGTGGCGGAAAGCGCGGCGTCCTCCAGCTTGGCGCGGATGAACAGGTCCTCGGCGGCGTTTTGGTCAAGGCCGCGGCAGGCGAGGTAGAACAGCTGCTCGTCGCGGACGTGGCCGATGGTGGCGCCGTGGTTGCCGGCAACGTCGTCCTCGTCGCAGAGGATGACGGGGACGGTCTTGTTGTCGACGCCCTTGTTGGCCAAGAGCACCGTCTCGCGCTCGGTGCCGGTTGCGCCCTTGCAGCCGTGCACGAGGTCGATGGTGCCGCGGTAGACCTTCTTGGACGTGCCGGTCAGTACGCCGTTGGCGTCGATCTCGCACTCGGTCTTGCGACCGCGGTGGCGCAGCTCGTAGTTAAAGTCGCGCACCTGCTCGCGGGCGCCCAGGTAATCGGTGTCGATCGTCACCTTAGCGGTGTCGCCCAGCAGGTCGCCGGCAAGGCCGGTGGCGCTGGCACCGGCACCCAGGACGGTGTGCTGCACGTTGACGCGCGCGCCCTCGTCCAGGAACAGGCCGGTGTCGTCGAGCGCGATCCAGCTATCGTCGAGCGTCTGCGTGCAGGTCACGTTGACGGTGGCGTACTCGTGGGCACACGCGCGCAGCACGGAGCCCACGACGCCTTGGCCGTTAACGGGGGAGTCCAGGGCAATATGCAGATCGAGCGTTGACTGGGGACGGGCGACGACGTCGATGGCGGCGATGGTCGCGGCAGCATCGACACCGCTCACACGCACGGTAACCGTGGCGTGCTTGTATGCGGGCACATCGATGACGATGCGCTTGGTGGCGTGATCAGCCAGATAGGTGTAGGCAGCCTCGCCCATGCCGGTCTCGAAGGCCTCAGCGGGGGAGAGCTCCTCCTCGAGCTTGATAGCGCCGGCCTGGTAGGCAGAGGCGGCGGGCGCGTCAAGCTCGGTCTCGGGTGTGATGCGGGCACGATCGGCGGCGTCGCCGGGGGCGGAGGCGCGGCGCGCGGGGAAGCGCTCGGCCATGGCGTCCATGGCGGCGTCGAAGGCGTCGGCAGCACCGCGGAACTGCTCGTCCAGGCCCTCGACCTCAACGGCCTCGGCAGGAGCGACGGTAAGCTCGTCCGAAAGCTCGAGCTTGGTCTGGTTCATCTTGAGCCAACCCCAAGTGGCGGCAGGCATCGCATTAACCTGCTCGAGCGTGGTAGCAGCGGTGTTCGTGGTCTGTTTCATTATCCGATCGCTCCTTCCATCTCGAGCTTGATCAGGTTGTTCATCTCGACGGCGTACTCCAACGGCAGCTCCTTGGAGACCGGGTTGGCAAAGCCGTTGACGATCATGGTGCGGGCCTCTTCCTCCGAGATGCCGCGGCTCATCAGGTAGAACACCTTGTCGTCGCCGATGCGGCCGATGGTGGCCTCGTGGCCGATGTCGACATTCTTGGCGCGGATGTCCATGGCGGGGATGGTATCGGAGCGGCTTTGGTCGTCGAGCATGAGCGACTGGCAGCTCACGGTTGCCTTGGAGCCCTCGGCCTTGGGCGTGGCCACGATGGAGCTGCGGAACGTCTGGATGCCGCCGCTCTTGGAGATACCCTTGGTCTCGACCGTTGCCGAGGTCTCAGGCGCGTTGAGCACGACCTTGCAGCCGGTGTCGAGGTTCTGACCGGCGCCGGCAAAGGTGATGCCGGTAAAGCTCGAGCGGGCGCGGCGGCCGTTGAGCACGCTCATGGGGTAGAGGTAGCCCACGTGGCTGCCGAAGGAGCCGCTGATCCACTCGATGTCGCCGTCCTCGTCCACGCGCGCACGCTTGGTGTTGAGGTTGTACATGTTCTTGGACCAGTTCTCGATGGTCGAGTAGCGCAGGTGTGCACGCTTGCCCACAAAGAGCTCCACAGCGCCGGCGTGGAGGCTGGCCACGTTGTACTTGGGCGCGGAGCAACCCTCGATAAAGTGCAGGTCGGCGTCGTCCTCGACGATGATGAGCGTGTGCTCAAACTGGCCGGCGCCCTTGGCGTTGAGGCGGAAGTAGCTCTGCAGCGGGAAGTCGAGCTTGGTGCCCTTGGGCACGTAGACAAACGAGCCGCCCGACCACACGGCGCCGTGCAGGGCCGCAAACTTGTGGTCGGTGGGCGGGATGAGCGTCATAAATTTCTCCTGGATGAGCGGCTCCCACTGCGGGTCGTGCAGGGCCTCCTCGATGCCGGAGTAGACGATGCCCATCTTGGACGCCGTGTCCTGCATGTTGTGGTAGACGAGCTCGGAGTCGTACTGCGCGCCGACGCCCGCCAGGTAGCTGCGCTCAGCCTCGGGGATGCCCAGGCGCTTAAAGGTGTTCTTAATGTCGTCGGGCACCGACTCCCAGTCGTGCTTTTGGTCGGTGTTGGGCTTGACGTAGGTGACGATGTTGTCCATGTCCAGGCCCTCGATGGAGGGGCCCCACGTCGGGTCGGGGAAGCGGTTGAAAATCTCGAGGGACTTGAGGCGCAGGTCGAGCATCCACTGCGGCTCGTCCTTCTTGGCGCTGATCTCGCGCACGATGTCGGGCGTGATGCCGGCGTCGAGGCGCTCGAATCCCTCCTCGCCATAGGTGAAGTCGTAGAGGCTGTGGTCGATGTCCGCGACCTCGGTGCGGTTCTTGGTCATTGCGTCGCCCCTTACGCCTGCTGCTCGGCAGCGGCGGACTCGGCCTGGGCGCGCTGCTCGGCGGCCTCGCGCTCGAAGGTCTCAAAGCCGTTCTTGTCGATCCAGGGGATGCGCGAGGCGTCGTCCTCGCGCACGATGTGACCCTTGACCATAACGTGGACGCGGTCGACATCCAGGTGCTCCAGGATGCGCGTGTTGTGCGTGATGATGAGCATGGAGCCGTCGCAGCTCTTGCGGTAGGCGTCCATGCCATGGCTGACGGTGGAAAGGGCGTCGACGTCCAGGCCGGAGTCAGTCTCGTCCAAGATGGCGAGCTTGGGCTGCAACAGCAAAAGCTGGAGCATTTCGACTTTCTTCTTCTCGCCGCCCGAGAAGCCCACGCCCAGCTCACGGTTGAGGTAGGCGGTATCCATGTTGAGCTCGGCCGCGAGCTCCTTGACGCGACGGCGGAATTCCTTGCCCTTCATCTCCAGGCCGGGACGGCCGGCGATGCTGGCACGCAAAAAGCTCGACAGCGGCACGCCTGGGATCTCGACCGGGGCCTGGAAGCTCAGGAACAGGCCGGCGCGCGAACGCTTGGCGGTGGTGAGCTCGGTGATGTCCTGGCCGTCAAAGACGATGCGGCCGTCGTTGACCGTGTAGACGGGGTCACCCATGACCAGGTGGCCGAGGGTGGACTTGCCGGCGCCGTTGGGTCCCATCAGCACGTGGGTCTCGCCGGCGGCGACGTTGAGGTTGACGTTGTGGAGGATGGTCTTCTCGTCCACGGAGGCGGTCAGACCTTCGATGGAAAGCAGCGGATTTGCGCTCATGCTGTCCCTCTCTGTATATGGTGTACTCATAGGTGTACTAAACCCTAGGAATCTTCTCGGAATAAAGTTACTATGGGTTCGGCGTTAGTCAAGGGAAAACCCGACTAATCCACTCGACTTTTCAGATTGTGGGACAAAATTACCAGGATTGCTGTCACGCGTACGTAAGATTTGGGACAAATACTCTTGGTTATGTTGTCCTGGGAACGATGGGAGGGTAGGTATGCTCATTTCTTCTAAGGGCCGCTATGCCCTCCGACTGATGATCTATATCGCGGCGTTGGGCGACGCCGAAGGCAAGATTGCCCTGCGCGAGGTCGCAGACCGCGAGCATATCTCACAAAAGTATCTGGAGCAGCTGGTTCGTCCGCTTATGAAGGCTGGCCTGCTTACGAGCTTGCGCGGC
>CAJMPM010000022.1 GCA_905215225.1 uncultured bacterium | reverse complement strand
CTCCGAGTTAGCAATCTCGGTGAAGCTGTCCTGGCCCTTCGAGGGGTCAGACGACGTCAGGATTGTCGACACAAAATTACCGTTCGTGTCTTTACCCACATTACTGATGACGAGCTGGCCATCATGGACGCACATGCCGCGGATACCGGTAGAAATGCCCTGCTTGTAGGCAGCACCGTAATCCTGCATGCTCGAAAGGCCCTGATAGACAACTTTCCAATCATCCGTCTTAGGATCGATCTCATATACAGCAGGCAGGCCGCTTTTGCCGCCATTGGTCCTGACGCTACCGCAGAAATAGAGCTTGCCCTTATAGCTCACGGCATTGCGGAACAAAGGAGCGACGCCGTTGAGCGAATCAGAGAGCAGCAGCTTGGTCTCACCGGTCTTGGTATTGATCTTGACCAAGATGCCGCCGCTGTCCTTGTCGGCCGTGCCGTCCTCCTTCTGCTGTCCATAGAAGAAGGTGCCGTTAAACATGGCCTCCAGCGTCAGGCGCATGGTCTCGGCATCAAAGGAATCGCCCAGCGTGCCGTTCATGAGCGTCAGCGTGTTGCCCATCGCCGCATAGCAGGTGCCCACATAAAGCCAGTCACCATAGCTCGCAGCCGCCCAAGTGTAGCTCTGGCCGCGATCGCCTTCGTTGTTGGCCGTATTACCATCGGCGCCCGGAACGGCAACGGCACCGTTACCCTGGTAGTCGACGATGCCATCCGGCTGCGACGTTCCTACCGTAGGATGCGAGAGCTTCTCAAAGGAATACCCATTTCCCGCATTGTAGGTAACGGCACCCGAAGCATCTTCGGCATGCGCCGGCAGCGGCGATACCAAGATAGCGGCAAGCGCTGCCACCAAGCCAAGTGCTCCCACTCGTCTCATAAGGCTATAACCTCCCCTGTCCTAAAGCCCAGCTTTAGCATTCTTCATTTCTGTCCACGGTTAATTGCAATCTGAGCACAGCAATAATCAGCGTATAAATATACACCTGTAATTTTTTGGACGGGTTAATAGATGCTCGATTGGTAGCGAATTCCGCGCAAACCGTCACCAAACTCCACTTTTGCCGCATCTAAAGGTTATTATTTGCGCAAATTTTTGGATGCCGATAGTCACAATGAGCAGGAGTCCGGTATCCACCGGAGAGGGCAACGCCTACATTTTCATAACGTAATAGCCCGCACCCCTCACTGCCGTCTCGAGTGTGTCGCGATCAACCGGGCGCTTCGAGCGTACGCGCGCCGTGCGGTCCGCATACGTCACCGTAGCCCACACGCCATCAAGCGCATTGAGGGCATTCGTCACATTCCGAGCGCATCCGTCGCAGCTCATGCCGCCGATAAGCAGCTCCTCACGATAGGGGTAGTGGGACTCGTCGGTGTCTGCCACCACAACCTTCTTGGCTTTCTTGCCGCTCGCGCCATCACTGCAACAACTCTTTCCATGCGTCGACGCCGCAATACGACGCAGCCCAAAAAACATGCCGACGGCAATGACGGCCAGCACGATGAGATTCGCAGGGTTGAGCAAGTCACTCATGCGTTCCCCTTTCAAGTAGCCCTATCTAGATACCCCCATGGGGTGTCCCCATCTTAACCCAAAATCATGTCCGTTCGGTCAATTAGTTTCCCTCTTCAAACTTTTTTGTTGACCATGGCTTACTTTCGTGTATAAGTTTTCCTAGGCTAACAGTTTAGATCCGTAAGGAGCGTCGTGACTCGAACCATAGACATCCCAACGTTTCAGGCGGCAGTCGTGCGCAACTGCTCCCCCACGCTCGCGGGCATCAAACCGGCATCGCTCTTTACCTATCCAGGAGTCTATGCCGATCAAGACGGCTCAAGCGTAACTGCGGCGATCGAGGATCGCCGAGCACGCCTGCTCAACGTTATCGCCCAGTGCAACCGCGAGCTTAACCCGCTCGGCATCCATCTGAGCGTTTTGGTCTGGCGCCCCTGCGGGGCGCTCGTATACGCATATCGGCCCAATAGACTCGCCACTTACCTTGCTGACCCGCGCGCCAAAACGGCACTCGCCAAGGAGGGCTACGACACCGGCAACCTCTCGGCATGTCTTGTGCACCTGGCATCGCGCATCACGCTCGCAAGCAATAACGCCGCGGAATGCGCATGCGGCCAAACCCGATGCGCATTGGACCATCAAGCACACTGCGACAACGGCTGCACCTGCGAGTTTCCACACGAAATTGGCTACTTCCTGGGTTACCCCTACGACGACGTATACGAGTTCATCGCCCAGCGTGGCGAGAACTACAAGGTCTTTGGAGCCTGGAAGGTCTATACGAATGTCGAGCAGGCGCTTGCGACGTTTGATGCGTACCGTGCATGCACCCAACGCCTCACCTTTATCTATCAGCAGGGCTGCAACTTGGCGCAACTTGCCCAGGCGACCCGATAGAACGTACAAACCGCGGCCGCACGCCGCACAACCGAAAGGACTCAACATGAGCAAGATCGCCGTCGTCTATTGGAGCGGCACGGGCAACACCGAGGCCATGGCAAACTTTGTCGCCGAAGGCACCACGTCCGCGGGCGCCGAGGCCGAAGTCATCCCCTGCGCCGACTTCTCTGCCGACAAGGCCGCCGACTATGATGCCTTCGCCTTCGGTTGCCCCGCCATGGGCTCCGAGGAGCTTGAGTATGACGAGTTCCAGCCTATGTGGGACGAGGTCAAGGAGACCCTCGGCGATAAGAAGGTCGTCCTCTTTGGTTCCTACTCGTGGGCCGAGGGCGAGTGGATGGACAACTGGAAGGCCGACGCCGACGAGGCAGGCGTCAACGTGGTCGACTCCGTCATCTGTTACGACGCCCCCGACGATGAGGGCGCGGCGGCCTGCCGCGCCCTTGGAGCCGAGCTCGCCTAGCGGCAATGAGCTCCGCCCGTAACGCGCTCTGCGCCAAAACACATTCGCGTCCCAACAAAAACGGGAGCCGGATCACATCCAGCTCCCGTTTTCTGCTATGTCAGTCATATAAAGCGGCTACGAGATATTGCCCAAGAACGCCTTGGTGCGCTCGCTCTTGGGGTGGTCGAAGACCTCGCTCGGCGTACCCTCTTCCACAATGACGCCGCCGTCCATAAAGACGACGCGGTCGGCGACGTCGCGGGCAAAGCCCATCTCGTGCGTCACCACGATCATGGTCATACCGTCATGCGCAAGATCGCGCATGACGCCCAATACATCGCGGACAAGCTCAGGATCGAGTGCCGACGTGGCCTCGTCAAAGAGCATCACGTGCGGATTCATCGACAGGGCGCGGGCGATGGCCACGCGCTGCTGCTGACCGCCCGAAAGCTGACTCGGCATAAAATCGATGCGCTCGGCCAGGCCGACCTTGGTCAGCTCCTCGATGGCAATCTTCTCGGCCTCTTCCTTGCTGCGCTTGAGCACCTTTTGCTGCGCAAGCATGACGTTCTTTTTGACCGACAGGTGCGGGAACAGGTTGAACTGCTGAAACACCATGCCCAAGTGCGTACGCACCTTATTGAGGTCAATGCCCTTGGCGCACACATCCACGCCCTCGACGACAATCGAACCACTCGTGGGCTCCTCGAGACGGTTAATGCAGCGAAGCATCGTCGACTTGCCCGAACCCGAAGGGCCCAGGACTACGACGACCTCGCCCTTGTGCACATCAAGGTCGATGTCGCGCAGGACCACGTTATCGCCAAAGGCCTTCTGGAGATTCTTGATGCTGACGACGACCTCGTTCGAGTTATTGGTTTCGCTCATAATAGAACCTCCTTACAGACCAGCGATATGGTCGGCGGGCGTTGCGACGACCTGTCCGGCGCTCTTGGTGGGACGCTTCTTTTTGGTTTCGGCCGTACCCAGCAGCCTCGCCTCAAGACCGCTCACCAAGCGCGCAAGCGGCAGGGTAATGACCAGATAGAACAGGGCGGCAACCACATACGGCGTAATGGAGCCCGTCGTTGCCACGATGGTGCGGGCGTTCATGACGATCTCGACCACGCCCACGGCCGCGAGCAGCGACGTATCCTTGTAAAGCAGGATGAACTCGCTGGTCAGCGTAGGCAGGACATTGCGGAACGTCTGCGGAATCATAACGTAGAGCAGCGTCTGGAAGGCATTCATGCCCAGCGAGCGAGCAGCCTCGTTTTGGCCCTTGGGGATCGACTGAATACCGGCGCGGAAGATCTCGCACAGGTAGGCGGACGAGTTCATGGCCATGACGATAACGCCCAAGACATAGTCGTCCACCTTGACGCCGGCAAGCGGCAGACCAAAGAATGCAATATAGATCTGCAGGAACGCCGGCGTACCGCGGATGACATTCACGTAGATGCCGGCAAGGCAACGCAGGATGCGCGATTTGGATATGCGCATAAGCGACAGGGCAAAGCCAAAGGGGATCGCCAGCGGAAACGCCACGAGCACGATCGAGAGCGACATAAGGAAGCCCTTGAAGACGATCGGCAGGCTCTGGACCAAAATGACCGGGTTCAGGAACAGGCGAAGGAACATGTTGGAATTCCTTGCCGCGACCCTCGGCTGCTCCTTAAGATCGGCCAGGAAGTTATCGATTGCCGTCACGCCCTTGATCTCGACGGAAGGAATCTTGGAAATCTTCTTGGTCGAACCGTCGGCGAGCGTATAGGTGCCGCTAAAGGCCTCATCGCCGCCCTCGACGGGAAACGTCACGCCGTAAACCTCGACACGAAAAAAGCCGCCGGCAGGCGCCGTCTCGCCAAAGTCAATCTTGAGCGTCTGGCCGTCAGCCTTGCACGTGGGCTTCATGGGCGTACGATCCATGAGGTCCTCGCCCGAGAGCATCGTCAATCGCGTGTCATCGGTACCAAACGTTGTGCCGTCAACAAACGTCAGAGAAAGACCGCTCAGCTCCTCGTCGGCATCGGCCTGAACTTCCCAGGTAATGCGCGTCTCGGTGCCGCCGACCACAGCGCTGCCCGAACCGGTGTTGGGTCGGGCGGTAATCTTTGCGGTCTCAAGCGCCTGGGCGGTCGAAGGTGCGGCTGTCCCCGCGCACAACAAAGCGAGCGCCACAGCTAGGGCGCAGGCTAGTTTTTGGAGCATCGAGGGCAGCGGAAAACGCCGACCCATGGCCCCTTCGTTCAATCGAGACAAGGTGGCTCCTATCGTAGAAGTTGCCGGCAAAACGAGACGGAAGCGCTCTCCGTCGAGAGAAGCGCAAAGGCCCTCTCCGCAAAACGGAAAGGGCCTACGCGCAATCAAGCATCTATTTACTTGATGTTGTACTTAGCCATGAGGGCGTCAACGGTACCGTCGTCAGCCAGGTCCTTGATGGCCTGGTTGATGTCGTCCTTGAGCTTGGTGTTGCCCTGGTTGATGGCGATGGCGTACTCCTCGCCGGTGCTGATCTGCTTGATGGTCTGGCAGGTGTTGAACTGCTCGGCGGTCAGCTGGCTGGCAACGGAGCGGTTGGTGACTACGGCGTCGCCCTTATCGGACTGCAGGGCGCTGAAGCACTCGGTAGCGTCCTTGTAGGGAACGATCTTGGCCTTGGGGAAGTTTTCCTGGGCAAAGGCCTCGGCGGTCGAGCCAGACTGGACGATGATGGTAGCGTCGGCGTTGTTGAGCTTCTCGCTGAAGTTGTCGGCCGTGATGTCGGTGTTATCGACCTTGGTCACGATAGCCTGATCGTCCATGTAGTAGGAATCGGAGAAAGTGACTTCCTTCTCACGCTCGGGCGTGTCGGTGATAGCCGCGATGGCGACGTCATACTTGGCGCCCGAAGCGACGCCCGGAACCAGCGTGTCAAAGTCATTGTTGACATACTCGACATCCAGGCCCAGCTTGTCGCCGATAGCCTTGATGAGCTCAAGGTCAAAGCCCTGATAATCGCCGTTGTCATCCTTGTACTCAAACGGAGCGTACTCGGCAGAGGTGCCGACGGTCAGCGTACCGTCCTTGACGAGCGCGTACTCCTTGGAACCGTCGACCTTCTCGACCTTAGCGTCGTCAGAGCTGCTGGAACTGGCATCAGAACCAGAGGTGGCGTTGGACGAGCCGCAGCCCGTCAGAGCGAGGGCGAGCGCCATAGCACCCGTGGCGGCAAATGCGCCAAGCTTCTTCAGCTTCATAATCAGTCTCCTTCCAAAGACCCCACGTGATTCAGGGGTCTGCAAAAACTGAGGGTTATTATGCACCCGCTTGGAAGAATCCGCAATTAGAAAACTGATTGAAACAAACCCATAACGTGAATGGAGCACTCCACTTTATGACAGTCATCACTGCTGCAATGACCTTAACAATTTGATTTCAGCCGCATAACCTGCAAGTTCGTTCGGTGTCTCCAAAATGAATGGCAATGCGCGCAAGCGGCCATTCGATACAATATTCTGCATAACCTGCATACCGCCGCCAAACTCTTCACTACCCAGGTAGCCCTTGCCGATACACTCGTGGCGATCCTTATGGGCGCCGCAGGGATTCTTGGAGTCATTGATATGCACGGCGCGCAGGCGTTCGATACCCACCACACGATCGAACTCGTCAAGCACACCGTCAAGATCGTGGACGATGTCATAGCCGGCGTCATTCACATGGCAGGTGTCCAGGCAAACGCCCAACTTGGCCGACAGCTCGGGGCACTTGTCGGCAACGCCCTCGATGATGAGCGCCAGCTCCTCAAAGCTGCGGCCCACCTCGGTGCCCTTGCCGGCCATGGTCTCGAGCAGCACCGTCGTCTGCTGCCCCTCAAACATCACCTGGCACAGGGTGTCGACGATCATCTGAATGCCGGCGTCGGAGCCCTGCCCCACATGCGCACCGGGATGGAAGTTGTAGTAGTTGCCGGGCAGCGCCTCCATGCGCCGCAGGTCCTCTGCCATGGCCTCCAGGGCAAACTCGCGCGCCCGCTCTTTGGCTGAGCAGGGGTTATAGGTATACGGGGCATGAGCCACGAGCGGGCCAAAGTCGTTTTGCTCCATAAGCTCGCGCAGGGCCGCCACGTCATCCATATCAAGATCTTTCGCCTTGCCGCCGCGCGGGTTGCGCGTAAAGAATGCAAAGGTATTGGCGCCAATGGACAACGCCGTCTCCCCCATCGCCCGATAGCCCTTCGTCGTCGAAAGATGGCACCCGATCGTCAGCATCTCCAGCTCCCTCTCATCAGTTACGGTGAAATACGGTCTATTGGTGCCTTATTTTGGCGCAAACAGACCGTATTCCACCGCAAGTTATAAAAGGGGCATCAGAGATGTGGGCCGCCAGGCACCACGGGCGCCGGCGTCATGATCCCCTACGCGTCAGCGCCAAGTCCTAGAGGGCTAGACGGATTGCATCGATAATGCGCGCGCAGCGCTGTGTGGCGGCAAGGGGCATGACGGGACTCTCGAGTTTCCCCGCCCGGATGAGCTGGGTCGCATGCTGGATTTCGCCGTAGAAATCATCGACCTCAAACGGGGCATTTATTTCGAGCATTCGCCCGTCGGAGTACTTCACATGGGCGAGCTCGGGGCGATGGAGACGCTCGATTTCCAACGAGCCCCGCTCACAGGCAATCGTTAAGCGGCTTTCATATGTTGCTTTGCCGTCGCACACCATATGAATGGGTATACCGCCGACGCTCATATGGATCTCGTCGGCCCAATCGACGCGACCGCCCGATACGTCACGCCAGCGAACTTCACGGGACGAAACCTCGCACGCGCCCGCGAGCAAATCCTCAAACCAGCCGACCGCATAGCAGCCCATGTCATATAGACAGCCGCCCTGCAACGGATCAAGCAGATAGCCCGAAGGAGACTCGCCGTAATCGAGCTTTTGCACGCTTTCAATCGAGACAATACGGCCAAGCTCACCCGACGCAAGCAAGTCCTTCACGCGAGTGCGCATCGGGCAAAACCGATTCTTCATCGCCTCCATAAACAGCACGCCGCGCTCGCGAGAGGTGGAGGCGATCGAGAGAGCCTCTTCCTCACTCAAAACGGCCGGCTTTTCGCACAGCACGGCCTTTCCGGCGCGCAGCGCGCGACAGGCCCAACGCGTATGTATGCCATGCGGAAGAGCCAAGTAGATTGCGTCGACATCGGGGTCGGCATTCAGCGCGCCATAAGCCGCGTCGCCGTTATTGTCGACCGAGGCATGGCCATGCGCAACATCGATCGAAAACGCTCGGCAAAATTCCTCGACATGTGCAGGAGTGCGGCCGGCCGCAGCCACCAGCCGTGCCCCGTCGACCTTCTTGAGCGACGATGCAAATCGATGCGAAATGTGTCCAGCGCCCAAAACGCCCCAACGAACCTCACGCAAATCATCACATGAATCCCGATGGCCCACGACAGCCCCCTTCAGTTGCGGTGAAATAGTTCCTGTCGATGCCTTATTCTGCCGCAAGCAGGAACTATTCCACCGCAAGTTATAAAAGGGTCACGAGGAGCGCGTTTTGCCGAAGGCCTTAAGCACCGCCGTCACGGGGCCAGGCTGAAAACGGTGGCGTACGTCGTCCAAGCGCCCGGGGATATCGATGTGCTGCGGGCAATGCCGCGCGCATTTGCCGCACTTGACGCAATTGCTCACCAGCTTGGGCTCGTTCGTCCGCACCGCGCTCGCCGTAAAGTATTGAGACAGCCCCGTAAACCAGCTGTGCGCATAGCTTGCGTTGTAGGCAGCAAAACACCCAGGGATATTGATGCCTTTAGGACACGGCATGCAATAGCCGCATCCCGTGCAGGGCACGCGATTCGATTTTTCAAACTCCCTCAGCACGCGTGCGATGGCATCGAGCTGAGCAGCCGTCATCGAATCCGGCAGGGCCCGATCGGCCAACGCCGCGTTCTCATCCACTTGCGCGGTATCGGTCATACCCGAAAGCAGCATCGTCACCTGAGGATGGTTCCACACCCACGAAAGCCCCCAGGCGGCCGGAGTGCGCAAATGCGGGTCACGGGCGCCATCGAGCACAGCGCGTGCCCGCGGCGGCAGTTTGCCCGCTAGACGACCGCCCAGCAGTGGCTCCATCACAAACACCGCAAGACCGCGCTCCGCAGCCGCCATGAGTCCTGCCGTTCCCGCTTGGTAACGCTCACCGGCATAGTTGTACTGGATCTGGCAAAAATCCCAGTCATATGCGTCAAGCACCGTCAGGAAATCCGCCGCGCTGCCGTGATACGAAAAACCAATCTGGCGAATGCGCCCCGCCGCCTTTTGACGCGCAATCCAGTCCTCGATGCCCAACGCCACCACACGTTCCCACTGGGCGGGCGAGGTAATGTTGTGCATGAGGTAATAGTCGATATGGTCGGTCCGCAGGCGGCGCAGTTGCTCGTCGAAGAACCGGTCGAAATCCTCCGCGCATTTGCACGAAGCATGCGGCAGCTTGGTCGCGAGCAAAACCTGGTCGCGTAGGCCTAGGCGCTCAAGCGAAGCGCCCACGCAAGCCACGTTGCCGGGATAGAGATAGGCCGTGTCCAGGTAGTTAATCCCCTGCTCCACCGCACGGGAGATGATGGCGTCGGCTGTCTTCGCATCCGGGCATCCCGGCGCACCGGGAAACCTCATGCAGCCCAGCCCCAACGCCGAGATACGGCTACCGCTTTTGGGGTCAACGCGATATTGCACGGCCCCTCCTCCCCCATCGAAGCCCTGATAAGGCGAAACAAACTTGTCACGTCATCGAAGCACATCGGAATCGCAATCGAGAACGTATCGTAACGCAGCAGAAATCAGGCCGTCACGGCACCGCTTTAACATCAGCAAAAAGCCCGACGAAAGGAGACGAGCGTGACCACACGAGAGGATGCCTGCCCCTACCCCGGCGAACAATACATTCTCTCGGTCGACCGTTACCAGATCGAGGTCATGGACCATCTGGACGAGCTTCCCGCCACAGGCGCCGTCATCTTCTGCACCTTCCCCAAGGTGCGCGATGGCGTTGGATATCCCGCACGCGTTTTTGCCATCTGCCCCGCGGCATAAGTTCCCATGCGTTTGTTCTTCTTAATTCAGCCTCCGGTGCACGCTACACGCCCCAGCGGCATACAATCCATCAGGCGCCCCGCACGCGGGCGCCTTTTTGTGAGGAGATGATTCACATGCAGATCAACAAGGTCGCCTTTATCGGCAAGGGCGGCGTCGGGCTACTCTACGGCAGTATGATCGCCCAGGCACTCGGCGACGATGCCGTCGAATACGTCATGGACGACGCCCGTTTCGAGCGTCACACGGGCGACGCCCTTACGGTCAACGGCGAGCCCTGCGCACTCAAGTCCGTGCGCGTCAGTGAAGCAACGCCCGCCGATCTGGTCATTCTCACGGTCAAGACGACTGGACTCGATGTGGCGCTCAAGACTATGGAGCGCGTCGTGGGACCCAACACGCTCATCGCCTCGCTGTGCAACGGCATTACGAGCGAGCAAAAGATTGCCGAACGCTTTGGCTGGGAGCATACCGTCCTGGGTATCTGCCAAGGCATGGACGCCGTGTTCCTCAACGGAGAGCTCACCTTTACCAATGCGGGCGAGATTCGCTTTGGCGCGGCAGCGGGCACCGAACCCGCAACCATTACCACCATCGACGAGCTCTATACGCGCTGCGGCGTCGCCCATACCGTCGAGAGCGACATTGCGCACCGCATGTGGGCCAAACTCATGCTCAACGACGGCATCAACCAGACCTGCATGGCCTACGGCGGGACCTACGGAAGCGCCACGGAGCCGGGCTCCGAGCAGCGTCGCTGCTTTGTTTCCGCCATGCGCGAAACGCTTGCGGTCGCTAACGCCGAGGGCATTGAGCTGACCGAGGCAGACCTGACGCAAATGGTGCACCTCATCGAGGGAATCGACCCCGCCGGTATGCCCTCGATGGCTCAAGACCGCATCGCAAGGCGCAAAACCGAAGTCGAGGAGTTCGCGGGCACCATCTGCCGCCTCGCAGCCAAACACGATATCCAAGTGCCGCAAAACGATTGGCTCTACCAGAGGATTCGCGAAATAGAAAGCAGCTGGTAGCCTCGGCCGCATCGCGACGCGCGCAATACAAGCAGACAGGCCTTCGCGAGGATTCCGTCATTCGCGAAGGCCTGTTGCATTTAGGTCGAGACTAAAACTGAGGCTTATTTTGCGATTCCGGAACCTCGTCCTCGTCGTCGCGGCAAAGCAGCACGCCGGCGCCTCCCAGCAGCGCCGCTGCAATCAAGGCGCCCACAACCACAGGAGCGGCACCCGTAGCGGACTGTAAGCCGACAGCTAACGCCGCCGTCGGACCAAGACATCCGATCAATAGGGCAACGACGGCAATAGCGACATCTCGAGCGTTCATGGAACCACTTCCTCCACGAGAAAGACTTTGTTTCTCGTGACTTAGTGTGCCCCGCGCCCATATGCGCGGCGTACTGCCACGGTAAGCGCTCTGTTAGCTCAAGCATGCACAAAAAACGGACGCCCTTACGTTGCCCTAAAACTCGGTAAAGGCGCCCGTCCATCATGCGCAATCGATGTCGGCAGATTACCAACCGGTATAGTAGTCGGTAGTTCCGGCTGCGCCACCCGAATCGTAGCCCTTGCACTCGCCCTTAGAGACCGTAAAAGTGGAGCCCTGGGACTTATCGCTCGCTGCCACAACGTAGTAGCCGTCGGCATCGCGACAGAAACCCTCGGAATC
>CAJMPM010000021.1 GCA_905215225.1 uncultured bacterium | reverse complement strand
CGAACTGGAGGATGCGGCTTCTTTAGGTATCACTAACATACATTCTAAATCATAATAACATGAAATGATACCGAAAGTATGTTCGTGATACCGAAAACTAGAAACCATGCTTCATAACTGCTTGGAAAGTTTGGATTTGACTATCTTATTGTCTTGATCTGTAACAGGTAGACGGTCGAAAGTGGGCTACGTGTTACAGATTTAGATATTTCTGCTCGGACGTTCTGTTTGTCTCAATCTGTAACAGCTAGGACCCAAAAACTCGGCTAGATGTTACAGATTGAGATGAACAGGAGGACGGGTGCGGTCTAAACAAAATGGCCCGCGCATCACACATCGATGCACGGGCCATTTTTTGTCTGCGAGCGGCAGGTGGCGTCAGCGTCTTATGCCTTGAGGTTTTCCTCGATCCAGGCGACGGCACCCTTGGGATCCTTAGTGAGGTCGATGTACTGTTTGCCCTTGGGCGACAGCAGCGTGATGCCCAGGCGGTCGGTGTCGGCCTTCATCTCGTTGTAATAGGTGCGAACCTGCGGAGCCAGGACGATGACGTTGTACTGGTCCATGATGGCGTAGTGGCTGCCGTAGGCACCGGCGTTGGCGGTAATGTCGATGCCCAGCTCGTCGGCGCCTTCCTTAAGCGCGTTGGCGAGCAGTGCAGAGGTGCCGGCGCCAGCGCACAGAACCAGAACCCTCAGATCCTTGCCCTTAAGGGCGGACGGAGCTGCGGAAGCCTCAGTGGCAGAAGCGGTCTCGACAACAGGAGCCTCAACGGCGGGGGCGGCAGCGGTCTTGACGGCCTTGGTCTCCTCGGCCTCTTCTTCGGCCAGGGTCTCGGCCTCCTGCTTGCACAGGACGTTGTCGTAGGCCTTGCAGAACGGGTAGTAGATCAAGAAGTCAACGACCAGCAGGACGACAACCAGGACCAGAGAGATCGGCTGGAAGTTGGTGTCGATGAAGGTGCCGATCGGTCCGGGGAGTGCCCACGGCATGGCATAGATAAAGCCGTTCATGCCCAAAAAGTCGATGAAGAACTTACCAATGAGGACGTTGGCCACGGGGGCAAACAGGAACGGGATCAGGAAGTACGGGTTGAGGATGATGGGCGCGGCGAACAGCAGCGGCTCGTTGACGGCGAACATCACGGGTACGACAGAGGCTTTGCCGACGGCCTTGAGCTGCTTGGAGCGCATAAAGAGCAGGAAGATGATCGGGACAATGAACGTGGCGCCGGTGCCGCCGAGTTCGCCGATGTAGTTACCGAAGTTCTCGGTCAGGGCGAGGGCGGGGTGACCGCCGGCCTGCAGCGTGGCGAGGTTGGTGGTGATGTTGCCAAACAGCGCGGCGTTGAGGGCAGGCTTAACGACCGAGGGGCCGTGGATGCCCATGAACCAGAACAGCGGGATCATGAACCAGATGAGGGCGAGGCCGGCGTAGGAATCGGCAGCGGCGAACAGCGGGCTCACCAGCGTGGAGATGACGTTGGCAAACGGGACGGCCAAGCAGGTGCGGCAGATAACGTCGATGACGGCGACAAACAGGATGGAGAAGCTGAAGGCGAAGATGTCGCGGAAGTTCTGGGCGATGGCGCCGGGGACTTCTTTGGGCAGCTTGATGGTGATGTCTCGCTTAATGCAGAAGGCATAGATGTTGACCGTGGCAAATGCGGCGACAAAGGAGCTCAGTAGGCCCTTGGTGCCCATGTTGTCGGTAAAGAACACCGAGACATCGGCGCCGTCGATCTTGGCACTCGTCTGGGTAACGGCCAAGATGAGCATAGCGCACATGGCGGCGACCATGGTGCTCGTGGCGTTGATGGCCTTGCCGGCAGGCATGCGGCGGTTCTTGGAGCCGGTCAGCGCGCTTGCGGTGGTGCCGGCGACCATGATGCCCACGACGCCCATCGTGAAGTTGTAAACCTTGTTGCAGAAGTTCACGACGTCGACGTTCCACCAGTCGGGCAGCGTAAAGCCGCCGACCGTGGCGACAACGCCCGGCAGGGTCGAAATAAGCAGGAAGACAGAAGAAGACAGGATGATGGGCATTGCTGCCAAAAAGCCGTCTTTAATGGCCTGAAGGTAGATGTTCTTAGAGACCTTGTCGAAGTACGGCTGACCTTTCTCCAAGAACTTAACGATCGATTCCATAGTTCACGCTCCTCTTTGCATGAAATCTTAATGGCATGGACGTTGAAAACCTATATGGTCTCCCGCTTGCTAAAAGCCCGGGTGCAGGCGGGGTCGGTCCCAGGGGGAGAGAGGGGAGCGGCTGGGTTTGTATCGCATAGGGCCGCTCCCCTCTCGGGGGAAAGCGAGGCGATGCGCTACTGCGCGTCCGCCATAGTGTCGGCGAGCTCCTTGTACCAGAGTGCCGACTGCTTGATGTAGCGTTTTTGCGTGTCGAAGTCGATGTAGAACAGGCCGTAGCGCTTGTTATAGCCATTGGCCCACGAGAACTGGTCCTGCAGGCTCCAGATAAAGTAGCCCTGGACGTCGACGCCCTCGGCGCGCGCCCGGAGCACCTTCTCCATGTGCTGGTCGACAAAGTCGATGCGCTCGGGATCGGCGACGATGCCGTTTGCGTCGGGCTCGGGGTCCTTGTGGCCCAGGCCGTTTTCGGTGATATAGATGACGGGGAGGTTGGGATAGGTGGCGCTGATGTGCTTGAGCGTGTCGTAGAGGCCTTGCGGGTAGATGAGCCAATCCCAGTCGGTGGTGGGGATACCCGGCATATCGACCTGCTGCCCGACGCCCTTAAACTTAAAGCACGAGGTGCCCTTGTCTCCGGTGCCGTTAAAGCTGTTGGTTGACTCGCCATCGTAGGCGGCGATAAACGCCGACTGATAGTAGTTGAGGCCGAACATATCGTTGCGGGGCGCCGCCTTGGCGAGCTCCTCCATGTCGCTGTCCTCAACCGTAAGCGTGGCGTTGTTGGCACGCAGAATCTCGTTGATGAGTGAGAGGGTGCGCGCGGAGTAGTGACCCAGGAAGGCGCCGTCCATGATGAAGTCGGTGTAGAAGGCGTTGTACAGGTCGGCGGCGTGCTGGTCGGCGGGCGAGTCTGTGGCAGGATATGCCGGCGTCAGGACGTTGACCATGCCAATGCGTCCGCCCAGGTGCTCGGTCTCGTCAAGATCCTTATACAGGTTGACGGCGCGGGCGTGGGCAACGAGCTCGTTGTGCTGGCTCTGGATGCCGCTCGTCACATCAAAGTGATGGTTGGGCGGGAAGTTGCCTTGGATGTATTGGGAGTGCGAGAGGCTGATGAGCTCGTTGATGGTGAACCAATTCTTGACCTCGCGGAACTCGCGGAAGCAGAACTCGGCATAGCGCACATAGGCGTCGACGGTCTTGCGGTTGAGCCAGTCGCCCTGGTTGAACAGGGCGGCGGGGGAGTCAAAGTGATGCAGGGACACATAGGGCTCGACGCCATACTTTTTGCAGCAGGCGAACAGCTCGTGGTAGTGCTTAACGCCCTCGGCGAGGGGTTCGGCATCGTCGCCGTTGGGGAAGATGCGGGTCCAGGCGATGGACACACGGATGGCGTTGAGTCCATGCTCGGCAGAAAGGCGGATATCCTCCTCGTAGCGGTTGTAGAAATCACTGGCCGGGTCGGGCAAAAAGCGACCCTGGGCGACAAGGTAATCGTCCCACATGGTCTTACCCTTGCCTGCCACCTTCGTGGAACCTTCCGTTTGGTACGCGGCGGTTGCGGCGCCCCAAACAAAGCCCTTCGGCAGCTGCTGTACGCGGTTTAGCAAAGACATATGCATACACCCTCTCGTCTCGCTGTTCGATATTGTGCGTTTGCGCTCAGGAGGCTCCCTGGTTAGCGTTCAGCGGTGAAAAAGCCCGATAAACACTATCTTAAAATGATTAGAACCAAAATGAGCACGTGAACATTTGACAATGAGCACGTTAACATCCGGCTGGGATGTATAGAAACAAAACAACTTCAAACAGCCGCGAACGGTTGTATTTGTTCGGTAAGCGGTTTTGATTGACAGAAGTTTTCATGTTGTGGTATATGGCTCGGGTATCATGAGCACGTTATCAATGTATGTACGATGCGCCATGGGCGCGGGGAATAGTTGGGAAGCAGGTTAGCGTGGAAGGCATGGCTCAGCAGACAAGGAATGGTCATTCGGCGAGCGCGGCAGAGGTTGCGGCGCTCGCTGGCGTGAGCCGCCAGACTGTGTCTCGCGTGGTCAACGGTATGCCCAACGTGACGGAAAAGACGCGCAAGCGTGTGCTGGCCGCCATGGAAGAGCTGGGCTTTCGTCCCAATTTTGCTGGAGCGGCGTTGCGCGGCGGGTCGTATCGTTCTATTGGCCTGTGCATGTACAACATCACACGTGTCGGTAACCTGGCGACGCTCGAGGGTATCATGCAAGCGGCGCGCGAGCACGATTTTGCCGTCACTATGATCGAGATGGGCGGCGACAAGCCCTATGCACTTGCCGATGCCTCGCGCCGCATGGTCGAGCGACCCGTCGACGGCATGATTCTCAACATGAACCGCATGGCTCCCGATTTTGAGGAGTTTGTTCCCCAGCCGGGAGTGCGAACGGTCATCCTGTCCATGTATGCGCATCCGCGCTGCACGACGATCGACTCCGACCAGTATGGTTCGTGCGAGCTGTTGACCAATTATCTGCTGGAACATGGTCACTCGAATATGCGGTTTGTGGCGGGTCCGGAAAACTCGATTTCCTCGCGTTTTCGTGAGGCCGGTTGGCGCGATACGCTGGGTCGTGCTCATGTCGATGCCGCTCCGATGCTGCGTGGCGATTGGAGTGCGGACAGTGGGTACGCCATGGGCGAGCGGATTGCGGCCGAGGTGCTTGCCGGCGGGTCGCAGGCGCCGACTGCCGTGCTTGCGGCAAATGACCAGATGGCGCTGGGCGTTATCGCCGCGCTCGAGAACGCGGGCCTGTCCGTGCCCGACGACGTGAGCGTGGTTGGTATCGACGACGCACTCGAGGGACTTGTTCCTCACAATCGGCTGACGACGCTGCGATTTGATTTGCGCGGTGTCGGTAAGCTTGCGTTTGAGGCGGCGATTGGAGAGAGCTCGTCTATCGAGGCGATTCATGTGCCGAGTACGCTGGTCGAACGCTCGACTGTTAGGGACATACGGGGTTAGGTCCTACTTCGTTTGTCTCGATCTGTAACAGGTAGACGGTCAAAAGCGGGCTACGTGTTACAGATTTAGATTCTTCGGAAAGAGCAATCCTGTTCGTCTCAATCTGTAACAGCTAGGACCAAAAAACTCGGCTAGATGTTACAGATCGAGACAAACGGCTCCCGACCAGCCCAAAAACAAAAAGACCGGGGGCGGCGCGCCGTGTGACGTGCCGCCCCCGGCTGAGAAATGGGAACAGGTTATGTGAGCGGGCAACCCCGCCAGTCACTAGTCCAGACGACGGGTCTGCGCCACGTGCTTATACCAGTATGCGCTTGCCTTGGGCGTGCGCTTCTGGGTTTCAAAGTCAACGTAGAAGAAGCCGTAACGCTTGTTGTAGCCATTGGTCCAGGAGAACTGATCCTGCAGGCTCCACAGGAAGTAGCCGCCCACGTTGACGCCCACCTCCATGGCCTTGAGCAACCAGCGCAGGTGCTGCTCGATGTAGTCGATGCGCGGCTGGTCGTCCACAAAACCGTCCTTGTAGGGGTCCTTGTAGCCCATGCCGTTTTCGGTAATGAAGATCTGCTTGTAGTTGGGGTAGCGCTGCTTGATGTAGACGAGCAGGTCGAACAGGCCCTCGGGATAGATGATCCAGTCCCAGTCGGTGGTGGGGATGCCGGGCTTGTTCACGTGCTCGCCAATACCCTTAACGCGCCAGCGGCCGGTGCCCTTCTCGCCCGTACCGTTGTGGTGCAGGTCGTTCTCGCCATCGTAAGCCTTGAGGAAGCGACACTGGTAGTTGTTAACGCCCAAGTAGTCGTTGTAGAGCGCGGCCTCGCGCATGATTTCCAGATCCTCGTCTAGGATCTCGATGGTACCGCCCGAGACGGCGGCCAGGCGGTTGGCGCACTCGAGGGTGTCGGGCGCGTAGTCGCCGCGGAAGGTGGCGTCGAGCAAGAACTGGTTTTGCAGCACGTGCTCGTTGTTGGCGGCTTTGATGTCGGCGGGGTCGTTCTCGTTGAGCGGATACTTAAACTCCAGCGACTGAATGACGCCGATCTTGCCCTTAAAACCGCCGTTGTGGAAGGCCAGTACTGCCTTGGCGTGGGCGAGCATCATGTTGTGCTCGCACTGGAAGGCCTCGGCCAGATGCGCCTTGACGCCACCGGGGAAGGTGCCCTCGATGTAGGTGTTGGAGGCGTCGGCCCAGATCTCGTTAAAGGTGAACCAGTAGGTCACCTGGTCGGCGTACTCCTTAAAGCAGAAGGTGGCAAAGTCCACAAAGGCGTCGATGGTCTCGCGGTTGAGGAAGTCGCCCTTCTCAAAGAGGGGAAGCGGCGTATCGAAGTGATGCAGCGTGACAAACGGCTCAACGTGGTGCTTGTGGCACTCGGCGAAAAGGTCGTGGTAGAACTGGACGCCCTCGGGGTTAATCTCACCGGTGCCGTTGGGGAAGATGCGGCTCCAGGCGATGGAGAGGCGAATGCCGTTGATGCCGAACTCCTCGCACAGCTCCAGGTCGACGGGGTACTGGTTGTAGAAGTCCGAAGCGGGATCGGGGGAAAAGCGCCCCTGGGCCTCCAGGAAGTCGTCCCAGGCAACCTTGCCCTTACCGTGAGTGCGGGTCTCGCCCTCTACCTGGTAGGCGGCAGTGGCGCCGCCAAAGACAAAGTCCTCGGGAAACTGCGCAGGCGGGTTAGTGACGCTAGCAGGGTTAACGGACATGATGATCCAATCGTCTAAATCGAAGGGCCAGCCGGTCTTGGATGGTCGGCTGGCCCTGGGCGTTACTTACTTCGAAAGTTGCTCACTCACGAAGGCGAGAGACTTGTCGCCGTTCTGGGAGAGCTCGATGTACTGCTTGCCACGGCAGGCGACGCACTTGTTGCCCACGCGCTCGCAGTCCTTCTGAAGGTCGGCCAGGTAGCTTGCGGCCTGCGGGGCCAGGACGACCAGGTCAAAGTCGGGGAGCATGTCGACGTGGTTGCCATAGGCCTCGGCAGCGGTCTCGAGGTTAATGCCGCGCTCCTTGGCGGCCTTGGCCAGCGCGTTGGCGAGCAGGCCCGAGGTACCGCCGCCCTGGCAGAGCACGAGCACGCGCTTGCCGTTGAGGTCGCTGGCGGTCGTTGCCTCGGCAGCGGGTGCTGCAGAAGCGGCGGGGGCGTCGACCTTCACGGCCTCGGCAGCAGCGCCAGCGGCAACGCTCTTGGCGTCAGCCTTGCCCTGGAAGGCGTCGTTGAGCTTGGCAGCCTTCTCGGCGTTCTTGGCGGCGAGCTCCTCCTGGGAGATCTCGGCCTCCTCGGCGCACTTCTGGGCGTCATAGGCACGGAAGAACGGGTAGTACAGAACGAAGTCGACGACCAGGATAAGGGCGAGCATCACAAAGGCGAGCGGCTGGAAGCCCAGGCCCATGATGGTGCCGATGGGGCCGGGGACGGTCCAGGGCAGGGTATACATAAAGCCGTTCATGCCCAAGAAGTCGATAAAGATCTTGAGGATCCAGATGTTGGCGATCGGGGCAAAGACAAACGGGACAAAGAAGACGGGGTTGAGCACGATGGGTGCTGCGAACAGCAGCGGATCGTTGACGGCAAAGCACACGGGGACGATGGCGGCCTTACCGACGGCGCGCATCTCCTGAGACTTGGCCAGGAAGCAGAACATAAAGACCAGGACAAGTGTGGCGCCGGTGCCGCCCATGCAGACGACGAAGTACTGGGCACCCTGGGTCAGGACAGCGGAAGCATGCTGGCCGGCCTGGAACGCAGCCAGGTTGTCGGTCATGTTGGCAACGAGGGCGGCGGCGATGGCGGGCTCGACGATCGAGGGGCCGTGGACGCCGACGAACCAGAACAGGCTCATGGCGCCATAGATCACAGCGAGGCCGATGTAGCCGTCGGCAGCGGTGAACAGGGGCTGGAACACCTGGATGACGCCCTGGGCAAAGCAGAAGCCAAAGGCAGCGCGGAAGACGATGTCAAAGACCCAAAAGACGGTGATGCAGACGGAGAAGGGGATGATGTCCTTAAAAGTCTGCGAGATGTTGGGCGGAACCTGCTCGGGCATCTTGACGGTGATGTTGCGCTTAATGAAGAACTTGTAGATGATGCCGGTCACAAACGCAGCGATGAAGGCGGTCAGCAGGCCCTTGGAACCAAGGTAGGTGGTGTTGAAGCCGCTGGCGGCGTCCGTGGCGATCGTGTCGCTCGAAAGGAGCAGGAAGCCGATGATGGCCGCGCACATGCACGAGATAAAGTTGATCTGGTTATTCTTGGGCAGATCGCGGTTCTGGGCGTCGGCGAAGTGCTTGGCCGTGGTGGCGGCGCAGGCGATGGCCAGGATGCCCATGGAGTAGTTGTAGCACTTCCACAGGGCGTTGTTGATGTCATCGGGCCAGTAGAAACCCCAGATGTTGGGGACCGAGGCTACCAGGCAGAAGATGGACGAGAAGATGATGATGGGGATGACGGAGATAAAGCCGTCGCGAATCGCCTTGAGGTACTTGTTGCGGGCGATCGCGTTGAAAAAGGGCTGGCCCTTTTCGATGATGGCGATAAGTTGCTCCATGCAATGCTCCTAAGAGTCGGTGGGTTAACAACGATGGTAGCTTTTGGCGTTCGGTTGCCAAAATGTTGACGTTGCCATTTTGCGACACAAAAAAAGACGCGAACCGGTGGTTCCTGTGCCTGCGAACCGTCGATTCCCTATGCGTAAACGTTTGAGCCGCCCGGTGGCTCTGTGTTTGCACAATGGCAACGTTAACATTTGGGCGACAAAAGCCGTTCGGGGAAGCAAAAATGTCGGTGAACGGTAGGTTTTGGGTGGTGAGCGTATGGTGGGGGAGGCGTTGGATATACTTGAAGACGTTTCATTTGACTGCGCAGGATGCCACTAATGGCATCGTTGACATAGAAAGATCGACCTATGGCCGCTGTTAAAAAATCGGTTTCCGTTAAGGACGTGGCGCGTCTCGCGGGCGTCTCGGAGCAGACAGTCTCGCGTACGGTGCACGATTCGCCCAGCGTGCGCCCCGAGACCAAGGAGCGCGTGCGTGCCGCCATGCGCGAGCTGGGGTATCGCCCCAATTTTGCCGGTCGATCGCTGCGCCGCGGCAAGTTTAAGACCGTCGGCGTCGCCATGTTCAACATTACCGGTACCGGCAACCTCGACCGTATGGAGGGCTTTGCCGCAGCGGCCGACAAACATGGCTATGCCATCACCCTCACTAAAGTAGACGGGCATCCGTATACCCTCGAGAGCGCATCGTCGCGCATGAGCGCACTGCCGGTGGATGGCATGGTTGTGATTATGAACCGCATGCCGGCGGACTTTGGAACCTTCGAGCCGCTGCCCGGCATGCAGACGGTGCTCGTTACGATGTTGGAGCACCCGCTCTGTTCAACGGTCGATAACGACCAGTTCGATTGTTCGCGCCAGGTGGTCGAGTATTTGCTGGGGCAGGGACACAAGACTGTGCACTTTATCTCGTGCCCCGAGCGCTCGCTTTCGGGCATGCGGCGCGAGGAAGGCTGGCGTGAGACATTGCGCGCGCATGGCATTGAGCCCCCGCAGCTCGTGCGCGGCGACTGGACGGCACAGAGCGGATATGCCGCCGGTCAGGCTCTGGCGGACGATCCGACCTGTACGGCCATTTATGCCTCCAACGATGCCATGGCATATGGCTGCATCCGTGGGCTCGAGTCGCGCGGGAAGCGCGTGCCCCAGGACGTAAGCGTGGTGGGTGTTGACGATAGTTTGGGCGATATCGTGCCCGATCGTCGCCTGACCACGGTGCGCTTTGACAACAAACGCGTCGGCATGTGGGCGGTCGACAAGATTGCCGGCGCCGATGGGGGTGCGTCTGGCGTGGAGCACATGCTGATTCCCGGTGTGCTCGTAGAGGGCGATACGGTGCGCGATTTGCGTTAGGGTGCGGTCCTGTTTGGGTTGCTGCTAACTGTGTTCGATATTGTTTAAATTGGTTTAAAAACCGTTCACGGGCGAAAAGTGACCGTTCATAGCTCGAAATTACGTTTTGCACTGTTCTTTTTTGTTTGAATGTTATTGTTTCTGTCATACACAACGCAGCGCGTATGCCCGGACGCGATGCTCTCCATTGGTTCATATGTGAAAGGAACGCAACATGGCAACCAAAGAAGAAATCTCGATGGTTGGATTCGAGATTGTCGCATACGCAGGTGACGCCCAGACCGATCTGCTTGCAGCGCTCGATGCTGCTCGCGAGGGTGACTTTGAGAAGGCCGAACAGCTGCACAAGGATGCCAGCGATGCGCTCATCGGTGCCCACGACACGCAGACCAAGCTGCTTTCGCAGGAGGCCGGCGGTGGCGAGATGGAGATGACCTTCATCATGGCCCATGCTCAGGATACTCTCATGACCACCATGATCCTGGAGAAGCAGGCCCGCTTTACCATCGATGCCTACAAGCGCATCGCCGAGCTCGAGGCCAAGCTCGCCTAACGAGTCCTCACAACCAAGTCCCCTTCCAAAAGCTCTGCCGCTACCCGCGGCAGGGCTTTTTCTGTCCTCCTCCAAGTTGCGGTGAAATAGGGACTGAATAGGGGCCGGCGGGCGCAAAACAATCCCTATTCCACCGCAACTCATCCCGAGATAGTCATTGGGGACGTTCTTAAACGACTAGTCATTGGGGACAGCCTTGGTGCGCTCCATTCGTCCTCCCGTTCGATTTTTTGCTCGGTGGGTATACTTCCTTTCGCATTAAACGCCGGACTGAGGAGGTATCCAAATGCCGGATAACGGGTCAATACAAAAAAGAGACGCGCACGAGATGGCTCATGGGCGTCCTGTCCAGATAACCGAGCACACGACAGTAACCGAGCTGCAGCCCAGCCTGTCCGATGTCGTGTGCGCAAACAAAAAGCTGCAGATTGGCTTTATCGTTGCGCTCGTGGTACTGGCGCTGCTGTCGGGCTTTGTAGCTCGTCCGCATTTTGCCGATACCAAAACTTGGGACTCCACCATCGAGGTCATCGATCAAAAGAAAGGTAACGTACTGGCGCTCACGACCTCGTGCGTGGCGTTGTCTGCGGGTATTACCGCGCTGCCGGGTGATACGGGAACGCCGGTTGCCGAGCAGCTCGCACAGCTTTCAGGCAACCTTGGTATCGTGCTTGCCGTGCTATACCTAGAGAAATATTTGCTCACGATTTTGTGGTCGGTTGGCCTGGGCATCTTACTCCCGTTTGCGTTGGTGCTCTTTGCGGCGTCGCTCGGCATTCACGGGCGCTGGAGCACGAGCACTGTCCTGCGCCGTGTGGCGACACGCGTGCTGGTGGTTGCCGTGATCGGCATGGCGCTCGTGCCCGCGAGCGTATGGGTGTCGCAAAAGGTCGATGAAACGTATCGCGTAAGTATTGAGCAAGCTGAGCAAAAGGCTGCGGACGCGGCCGACACCACGGACAAGTCAGCCGAGACCAGCTCAAAATCGAACAAGAAAAAATCCGAGGCCACGGAGTCCAAAAACGTGCTCGAGCAGCTGACCGATGGGGCGTCGCGCCTTG
>CAJMPM010000020.1 GCA_905215225.1 uncultured bacterium | reverse complement strand
ACCGGTTTTACGAGAAGCTGGTGGAATCCGACGAGCTTCCGCGCACTAGCCAGGTGACGCCGTTCGCGTTCTCGCAGGTTATCGAGGGTGTGCTCGGCGCGCCCGCTGCTGGCGGCTCGGACTAGGCGGTGGTCATCACGCTGTCCGCGAAGCTGTCGGGCACGCACGAGAGCGCGCTCGCCGCGGCGCAGGCGTGGGGAGGCCGCGTGCACGTGGTGGATTCCACGAACGTGACCATCGGGCAGAAGGCCCTGGCCGCCTATGCGGTGCGTTTGGCGAAGCAGGGCATGTCGGCGGCCCGGATAGCCTCCGAGCTCGACGACGCGAAGGGCCGCATCCGCTTGGTCGCGCTGCTTGATACGTTGGAGTATCTGCAAAAGGGTGGACGCATCTCCAAAACGGCGGCGTTCGCCGGCGGCGTGCTGTCCATCAAGCCCGTGGTCGCCATCCAGGACGGCGCCGTCGCGGTGCTCGGCAAGGCGCGCGGCTCGAAGATCGTGGCCGTGGCCACGCG
Organism: uncultured bacterium; assembly: GCA_905215225.1. Classification (GTDB taxonomy): domain Bacteria; phylum Actinomycetota; class Coriobacteriia; order Coriobacteriales; family Coriobacteriaceae; genus Collinsella. Next base: position 11,184 of record CAJMPM010000020.1, on the reverse strand, counting down.
CGGCGAAGCGGAGATACAGAAGTACGCCGACTACGTGATATACAATCCGAAGGTGCGCGATTGCTTCAGCGCCATTACAGCGAGCGTGCCGCTGCAGCTGTTCGCCCGCGATATTGCCATCGCTCGCGGATGCGACGTCGACCAGCCCCGCAACCTGGCAAAGAGCGTTACCGTGGAGTAGTTGGTTCCGCCATTCTGGCGACCAAGGCCCGGCTCCGTTGCAGCGGAGCCGGGCCTTGTTTCATTTGCCCAGATAAAACCTGCCAAAATGAACCTGTCCCTATTTGGCAGGTTAGCGGAGCTTGCTGGTCTCGAAATACTTGGGATATTGGTCCAGGACCTCGGTCTGGTTGCGGAACATCATATGCAGGTGCTTGCTGACCAAAAAGCTCGCCTCGATGGGGTCGCGGCCGGCGATGGCGCGGCGGATTTGCCTGTGCTCGTTAACAATCTCCTGATTGTCGAGCCTCTGCGTGGCGGCGCGCAGCCAGCGGAAGCGCTCCAGATCGGCATTGGTCGCCTCGAGCCACGACCACACGGTGCTGCGGCACGCGATGCTAAAGATCATGCGGTGCATGAGGTTGTCGCTTAAAAAGAATCCGATGCGATCCTCTTCGGCCATGGCCTTTTCCTGCAGCGCGATGGCTCGGTCGAGCTGCTCGATGCCTGCCGAGGTGGCACGGGCGCAGCACTCCACAATCACCTGTTTTTCCAAGTGTTCGCGAATGTAGCAGGCACTCTCGGCAAAGGTGAGGTTGATGGGCGAGACATAGGTGCCGCTTTGGGGCACGGTGCGCACCAGACCCTCTTGCGCCAGACGCACCAGCGCCTCGCGCACAGGGGTGCGTCCCATATCCAGGTCATCGCAAAGCTGCTTGACGCCTAGCTTTTCGCCCGGCTTGTAGTCCAGGTAGACGATTTTGCGTCGAATGGTGTGGTAGGACTGGTCCTGTAGGCTCGTTTCCTGCTCGCCGACGTGCATCGATTCTTCCATAGCGCCTCGCAACTGTTCTATCAAACTCATATGTCAGTTGTTAATTATGCCGCGAATCAGCTCTCCGCGGTGGGTAATTCGGCTGTTGCCTGAGAACTATTGCGGCATCTTAGTCTGTGTTTGCGCAAGGCTGCGCTCAATGTTGCCGTATCATAAGCCGTCGCAAACGTGAAATAGAAAGAAGGAATCCCATATGCAACTGGCAAATATCGTACGCGAGCGCTGGAAAGGCGTCTTGTTCTGCCTGATCATCGCCATCCCCGCGACGTTGCTCGGCAAACAGATTGAGGTGGTCGGCGGTCCGGTGTTTGCCATCCTCTTTGGCATGGTCCTGGCGCTCGTCTTTCCCAAGAATCGTCGCGAACAGCTCGCCGCCGGCGTCACCTATACGTCCAAAAAAGTCTTGCAGTACGCGGTTATCCTGCTTGGCTTTGGCATGAACCTCTCCCAGATTCTGTCCAAGGGCGCCCAGTCGCTGCCGATTATCGTGGCGACGATCTCGACCTCGCTTGTCATCGCCTTCGTGCTCTGCCGCGTTATGAACGTGCCGGGCAAGATTGCGACGCTTGTGGGTGTGGGCTCGTCGATTTGCGGCGGTTCGGCCATCGCTGCGACCGCGCCCGTCATCGATGCCGACGATCGCGAGATTGCCCAGGCTATTTCGGTCATCTTCCTGTTTAACGTTATCGCGGCGCTCGTGTTTCCGACGCTCGGCGGCATGCTCGGGCTGACCAACGAGGGCTTTGGCCTGTTTGCCGGCACCGCCATCAACGACACCTCGTCGGTAACGGCTGCGGCGAGCGCCTGGGACAGCATGCATCCCGGCGCCAATGTGCTCGAAAGCGCCACAGTGGTTAAGCTCACCAGGACGCTGGCCATTATTCCCATTACATTGGCTCTCGCATGCTGGCAGATGCATCTGGCGCGCAAGGCCGGCGGCGACGCCAAAAGCACGTTCTCGCTTAAACGTGCGTTTCCCATGTTTGTGTTGTTCTTTGTGCTGGCGAGCGTGATCACCACGGTGCTTCAGCTTCCTGCGTCCATTACGGCGCCCATCAAGGAGCTGTCGAAGTTCTTTATTGTGATGGCCATGGCGGCTATTGGTTTTAATACCGATATCGTCGAGCTGGTCAAAAAGGGCGGCAAGCCCATCGCGCTGGGCTTTTGCTGCTGGATTGGCATTGCGTGCATGAGTTTGGGAATGCAGCACGTGCTGGGAATCTGGTAGAGAAGTAGCTTATTTGCGTGCTGGTGAGCGCATGCCTGCGGTGGAGCGATAGGAGCTCTTGCGGGTATGGCTTGTCCGCAGGTTTATAAGTCCCGAAGAGCTCTTATCGCCCCGCCAGGATGGCGATGCGGGGCAACACCTATACTCGCAGGACGGCGCTTTCTGCCCTATAGTGTTTGGTGAGCAATATCGTTCAATTTTGAAACACTCGGTCGTACGACCGTCGGCGGTTGCACGTCGCCGCGGACAGGGGCAAATCATGGATAGCGATGCCAAGCTGAACATCTTGACCGATGCCCTAGCTGCTGCCGGGGCCTCGGCATTGGCAATCGATGCGCGTGGGGACGTCGCGATCTCGACCATGAATGACGCGGCGCTTGAGCGGGATGCGGCGGCTTTTGTCGCTGAGCGTCTCGACCGTATAGGAGACGGCGCGCGTCTGGTTATGGGGCGTGCGGGTACGCGCCTGAGCCTGACCGTTCGCCCCACCGACAAAGAGGGCGGGAGGCTTTGGGTCGTTGTGGTCCGCGTGTTGCGCGGTGCCGCGGCGCATGCGGGCTGCGAGTGGCTCAACGCCGACGAAGTTGAGGCCCGCTACGAATCGAGCGCGTACGGCATCGTTGAGGGTGCCGCTGCGGTGGCTGCACCGGTTGCCGAGAGCTACGCGCGCGGTGTGCCCCTTATGCTCGAGGGCGAGCTGGGAGCGGGTCAGGTCGAGATTGCCAAGCGCCTCTATCTGGATGGCCCTTTTGTCGATCAGCCCTTTGTTTCCGTCGCGCTCGATGAACTCACCGATCGCGGTTGGCGCCATGTGCTCAAAAGCGCCGAATCGCCGTTGTTCCAAATGGGGCTGACCCTTTGCATTGAGGGCTGGAACGCGGTTGGCCCCCAGCGCCTCCGCGAGCTGGTCTCCACGATGACCGACACCGCGTTGGCGACGCGCTGCCATGTGGCGCTGACGGCGAATGACATGCCGGGCGGCGGCGAAAGTGATCAAGCCGCCTGTGTGACCGAGCGCTTCGCCTGTGCGGTGAGCGTCGCGCCGGCAATCGCCGAGCAGGGAGCCGCGTCGACGAAGGTCGCGCGCTATTTGGAATATCTTGCTGATGCATTTGGGACGGCAGCGCCCACGCTGTCTGCCACGGCGACGAAGACGCTCGATGCTTACCGCTGGCCGCGCAACTATCTGCAGCTCCGCGAGGTCTCGGAACGACTGTATATATTGGTAGGGGCGGGCACGGTGGACCGCGCTGTGGCGGAGGAAGTGCTCGCCCAAGAGGACGTGATTAAGACCGCAACCTTTGGCGCCCCGACGCTCGAAAGTGACCTGTATATCCTGCGACCGCTGGCCGATACCGAGCGAGATATCGCGCATCTGGTTGTAGACCACCTCCACGGCAACCGAACCCGTGCGGCGGAGGTGCTGGGCATAAGCCGTACAACGCTGTGGCGCTTGCTGAAGGACGATGACCGTTGAGCGAGGCGCCCGTGACCGCGCGCGACGCGTGTGCTACAGTCCAAAGCGTTATTGTTTCGATTTGGTTACGGCGTGCGAGGGCATATGGCTGAGACTTCAAAACCGAGCCGCAGAAGGCGGAGTGCCGCGCCGGTCAACCGACGCACAACATCGGTGACGTGGGGCAAACACGCCTCGGGGTTTGATGGCTCGTTCAAGCGCACTAAATACGGCTATCCTTCGGCAAGCGCCCGCTTGGCAATGCAGGCAGAGTCCTCGCTGTGGGGCCGCAAACGCGTGGTGGGCTCAAAGCTCAAGCACGACGGAACGCTCGGCTACATCAGCCGCGGGGCGGCTCGCCGCAGCGGGCTCAATCCCGCCGGCTGGCATCGCTACGTGCCGATCGTGGCCGCCGTTGCAGTGATCGTCATCGCGCTCGCTGCGCTCGGATATGCCGGCGGTGGCGCCAACTTGGACGCAATGTTTAAATCGCCCGAGCTCGCGCATGCAGGCACAGAAGTTGTCGAGGGCGCTCAGACCCAGACGGGCGTTGCGCCCCAGCGCGGTATCGTCGCGGCGGCCTCCACCATCGCCGATGCGCAAAAGGACGAGGACGAACAAGGCAGCGAAGCCGAAACGGCCCAGACGAACGAAACGACGACAACTCAAATATCAACATAGCTTGCCGGCAGAAGGGGACGTTCCTTTTCTGCCGGCAGTTTGGGACACTCCTGCGCTACTTGACGTAGACCACGTTGTCGCGGCGGGGTTTGGGCTCGGGCAGCGTGTCCTCGGCATAGCCCAGAATGCAGTGACCGACACCGCGCAGACTGCCGTCGGCGGGTAGACCCCAACTGGCCAGTAGCTCCAGGCCCTCGGGCGAATCGAAAACCTCGTGGGCGCGATGAATCCAGCACGAATCAACGCCCAGCGCATAGGCAGCGTTGAGCAGGTTGCCCATGGCGAGCGAGCCGTCTTCCAGATGTGTGGGCACGCTGCGGTCAACCAGCACCACCACAACGGTCTTGGCGCCATAGAAGGGGTCGCTGTTGCTGCCCATGACTTGCGCGTTGAGCTGCGAGAGACGCTCGACGGTCGCGGGGTCGGTGACGGCGACAAACGTCACCGGCTGGCGGCCCATGCCGCTCGGTGCATATTGGCCGGCTTCGATAATACGTGCAAGCTTTTCGGCCTCGACGGGACGATCGCTGTAGTTGCGGCAGCTGCGGCGGTGAATGAGTGCTTCGATAGTCTCCATGGTGTCTCCTTGCGGTGGCGTTGCAGATGCCCCGTTCATACCCGTCGGGCTCAAACGATAGACGGTCAATTGCCCGGCCAAAAGGATAGATTCCAATTGGGAAAGTAGGTTTGCATAAAAGTACCTTCAGAATGTGACAAACAAATGGGATGGTTAAACGTTTTATCCCGTCTACCCTGCGGTTTTTTACCACTTGCCTAAATGACGAACGCATAACCTCTGATAAGGGTTTTACTAAAGGAGTACCAACGTTTATCAATGCGCCGTGGTGGCGCCGGGCCAGGAGGTAACATCATGTTCCAGGCTGGAGATGTCGTCGAGACCGATTTCGAAGGATTTCTGAAGCTGCTGCGTTCCAAGACGCGCGCTTTCGTGTCGATTAACGATCACGAGTACTACATCACGCACACCGATGGCTATTGGCGTGTTCAGGATTGCGAGGCCCTCAACGATAAGGGCCACTTTACTGACTGCTCCGAGCTGGTCAACACGGTCTGCGAGGTCGTCGAGCTGCCGTGGATTGCCGGCAAGAGCCTGCATGACAGCTTCTCGGGCGCTACGGTCTATGAGGCCGTCGCCGCTTAACAGGCAATAAAACCCGATTTTCACGTGACCGCTGGCGCCGCCCCCGCGCCGGCGGTCTTTTTCTGCCGATAGGCCATAAAAATGCACGCATTTGCGGAGAGCCTGTTGACGATAGTCAAAACTCGGACTAATCTAGAGACACATAATTGGTCAAAAATCGGACAATTGAATGGTGGGATAGATGAATAGTGCGGTTACGCTGGTCGACTTCGATCGGTTGCTCAATGGACTCGACCATATCTATTCGGAGTTCTCGCGCGCCTGCGGCCTTTCGGACTGCGCCTACTGGATGCTCGTCGACACGAGTGCAGCGGGCGGAAGCGTTGCCGTGAGTCGGCTGACGAGTGAATGGTTCTACAGCAAACAGACCATCAATTCGGCGATTAAAACGCTTAGGGCGCGAGGGCTTGCGACGTTGGAGTTTGCCGAGGGCAGTCGTAAAAACAAGGTTGTACGACTGACCGAAGAAGGCGTGCGGTTTGCCAAGCGCTACGCGTTGCCGGCGCAAAAAGCCGAGCAACAGGCATTCGAGGCGCTCGAGCCGTGGGAACAGTGCGAGATCATGCGCTTGGTCGGTAAGTTCTCCCATGTTCTTAACGAAGAGTGCGAGGCATTTAAACGGCAAGTGGCCGCCGAGAACGAGACTGACGATAAGGGCGAGGGGGACGCATGCGACTCTTAATGAGGTTTATGAGGCCGTATCGTGGGCTGATTGCGGTGACGCTGTTTGCGGTGCTGATAGATAACGTCGGTACGCTGTTGGTTCCCACGATGCTGGCGAACATGGTCAACACCGGTATTACCACGGGTGATGTCGACTATATATTACGCAACGGCCTGTACATGCTTATCGCGACCGGCATGGCCAGCGGCGGCACGGTGCTGGGCTGCTATCTTTCGGCGCGCCTGGCCGCCAACGTGGCCTGCGATATCCGCAATGCCGTGTACGACAAGTCGCTCGAGCTGTCCGCCAGCGACTTTGAGCGCTTTGGCACGGGGTCGATGATCACGCGCTCGCTCAACGACATCAACGTGATTCAGCAGGCTGTCCTTCAGACGATTCAGCTGGTGCTGCCGGTGCCGTTCTTGGCCGTGGCAGGCATCATTTTTGCTTGGTTCATCGATCCCGCCATGGGTACGCTGCTGGGCGTGGTGGTTGCGATCGTGCTGGTGGCGGCGGTCTTTACGGTGGCTAACGCCGCGCCGATTTTTATGCGCCTGCAGAGCTTTATCGACCGCATGAACGTGGTGCTGCGCGAGAACATCGTGGGCGTGCGCGTCATCCGCGCATTTAACAAGGAGCGCCACGAGGAGCAGCGCCTGGACGAGGTGTTTAGCGATTACGCGGCCAATGCCATCAAGGTCAACCACCTGTTTGTGGGTCTCGACAGCTCCAGCTTCTTTTTGATGAATATCGCCGAGGTGGCGGTGCTGTGGGTGGGCGGCAACCGCGTGGGCGTCCACGCCATGCAAATCGGTAGCATCTCGGCCGTGCTGGAGTACGCGATCCTGATCCTGTTCTTTGTGATGATGGCGCAGATGGTGATTCTGACGCTTCCGCGCGCCGCGGCGTGCCTAAGCCGTGCAAAGCAAGTGCTGGAGATTGAGCCGAGCATCGTCGATGGTGAGGGTACGCTCGACGCGGGCAAGTCCGACTCAAAGGACGGAGCCGACGCGGTGGCCGTGTTCGACCACATGTCGTTTCGCTTTGACGACGCCGACGAGGACACGCTGTGCAACCTGAGCTTTGCCTGTCGCCGTGGCCAGACGACCGCGATCGTGGGTTCGACGGGATCGGGCAAATCGACGGTGGCCAAGCTCTTGTTGCGTTTCCACGATGCCACGAAGGGCGCCATTCGCCTGAACGGCGTTGACCTGCGCGACCTTCCGCAAGGTGAGATTCGCGGGCATATCGCTTACGTGCCGCAGAAGGCGTGGCTGTTTTCGGGTACGGTGGCGAGCAACCTGCGCTTTGGCAACGAGGGTGCGACTGAGGCTGACATGCTCCATGCGCTGGAGGTTGCCCAGAGCACCTTTGTGCTCGATCAGCCGCAGGGGCGCGATACCCCGGTGGCGCAGGGTGGCACGAACTTTTCGGGCGGCCAGCGCCAGCGTCTGGCCATCGCCCGTGCGCTCATGAAGCATGCCGATCTATATATCTTCGATGACAGTTTTTCGGCCCTGGACTTTAAGACCGATGCGGCACTGCGCCATGCGCTGCAGGACGAGACGTGCGATGCCGCGGTGCTCATCATCGCCCAGCGCATCTCGACTATTTTGCATGCCGATCAGATCGTGGTGCTCAAAGACGGCAAGATCGTGGGCCTAGGCACGCACGACGAGCTTATGGAAACCTGCGAGGTGTACCGCGCTATCGCGGAATCGCAGATGAAGGGAGGTGAGTAGCATGACCGAGGAGCTCAAGAAGCAGGGCATCGTCGATGGCGCTGCGGTTGTAGAGACAGTCGAGGAGACGGGCGTCGCGCCCGACCTGGACGAAGCCGCCAAGGCGGCGGAGCGCGAGGCTCGCCGCCAAGCGCTCTACGAGGAAAACGAACGTGCCGAGGACGAGCGCGCCCGCGCCGAGGCAGAGCGTATGCGCGACGTGGACGACGAAGACGAGGACGAGACGCCTCGGGATACCTGGGCGACGGTGCGCCGCCTGTGGAGTGAGGCTGCCGGCGACCATTGGCGCTTCTATATCGTGTTCGCGAGCATTGTGTTCTATGTCATCTTTAACACCGCCGCGCCGGCATATAGCGCCCGCGTGATCGATGAGCTGTGGGGCCACATTCAGGTGGCGTTTGCCAACGACACCACCTTCAACATCACCTGGGAGAACTGCGGCAGGACCATCTTCATCTACTTTATGATCTGGACGGCCGCTGCCTCGTTCTACGCACTCCAGAGCTTTTTGATGTCGAGCGTCGCTGAGCGTCTCAATCTGCGCCTGCGCAACCGCATCGCGCAAAAGCTCAACCGTCTGCCGCTCGCCTATTTTGACGCGCATCGTCCCGGCGAGGTCGTCAGCCGCGCGCCCAACGCCCTGGACAAGATGTCCGAGAGCATGCAGCGCGGATTGCTGCAGCTGCTCGTGTCGATCGGCACGGTTGTTGGTGCTGTGAGCGTGATGTTCGTGTTCAGCGTGCAGCTTACGCTCGTCTTTCTGTTCTTTACGGCACTGTCGCTGCTGGTGACGAAGGTCGTCTCGCGCCGCACACACGATGTGACGGGCGAGCGCCAGGAGTGGGTGTCCAAGATTACGAGTGCGGTCGAGGAAGGCTATTCGGGCCGTCTGGTGATCCGCGCGTTTAACCGCGAACGCCAAAGTTCTGCCGAGGTGCACCAGGCCTCGGGCGAGCTGGCACGCGTGAGTGCCAAGGCCGACTTTATGATCAATGCCGTCGGCCCTGCGGTGCGCTTTATCGGCCGTTTGGCGCAGATCGTGATTGCGATTGTGGGCTGCAGCATGCTGGTTGCCGGCCACATGACCGTCGGCGTGTTCCAGGCGTTCTTCCAGTTTATCTACGAGGCATCCGAGCCCATGACGCAGCTGTCGTTTACCTTCAACTCGCTGCAGAGCGCGTTGGCGAGTGCGGAGCGCGTGTTCGACCTGCTCGATGAGCCCGAGATGGAGGCCGATCCGCTGCCGGACGAGGCCGCCAAGCTGCCGGGTCGCGTTGAGGGTCGCGTCTCCTTTGAGCACGTGCGCTTTGGTTATTCGCCCGACAAGCCGCTTATGCACGACGTGTCGTTTACCGCCGAGCCGGGCCAGAAGATTGCCGTGGTGGGAACCACGGGCGCGGGCAAGACGACGCTCATCAACCTGCTCATGCGCTTTTACGAGATTGACGGCGGGCGTATTACGCTCGACGGCGTGGATACGAGCCGCATGGACCGCGGCGAGCTACGGCAGCAGTTTGGCATGGTGCTGCAGGACGCCTGGCTGTTCGATGGCACGATTGCCGAAAACATCGCCTACGGCTGCCCCGAGGCGACGCGCGAGGAGATCGTGGCGGCCGCACGCGCCGCGCAGGTCGACTTCTTTGTGCGCACCATGCCGCAGGGCTATGACACGCGCGTGGCCAACGATGCCGAAAGCATCAGCCAGGGCCAGCGTCAGCTGCTGACCATCGCACGCGTGCTGCTCAACAACCCGGCGATTCTCATCCTGGACGAGGCGACGTCGAGCGTGGATACGCGCACCGAGCTTGCCATCGGCCGTGCCATGGACGCTCTCATGCATGGGCGCACGAGCTTTGTGATCGCGCATCGCCTGTCGACGATCGTGGATGCCGACCTGATTCTGGTCATGGACCACGGTAACATTATCGAGCAGGGCACGCATAAGGAGCTGCTCGCAGCCGAGGGCGCTTACGCCGACCTCTATCTGAGCCAGTTCGCATAATGTGACAAAGGGACAGCCCCTTTGTCACATCACAAATAAGGCGCGCCGGGGGCGAATCCTCTGGCGCGCCTTTGCGTTGGCGTCAATGTTGTCGGCGGTCGTCCGCCTCTAGCGTTCGTCCACGAGCTTGGCGACGAGGGCTTTGAGCTCGGCCACCTCTCGCTCGAGTTCCTTGACGCGGCGGGCATTCTCGGTGATGCCCTGGCGGTTGAGGGCACTCTGCTCGGCGGCGTCATCGGGCATGTACTCGCGGTGCTGCTTGGCGTCGAAGCTCTCCTCGAACACGCGGCAGCCGTTGCGCTTGATGATGCGTCCCGGCACGCCCACGACGGTACAGTTGTCGGGCACGTCCTTGACGACAACTGAGTTGCCGCCGATCTTGACGTTGTTGCCGATGCGAATGTTGCCGAGCACCTTGGCGCCCGTGCCCACCGTGACATTGTTGCCCAGGGTGGGGTGGCGCTTGCCGGTGTCCTTGCCGGTGCCGCCGAGCGTAACGCCCTGGTAGAGCACACAGTTGTCGCCCACGACGGTGGTCTCGCCGATGACGACGAGAAGGACGGCGGGACGGCTGAGCCTGACGGAGAACTCGGGCTTCGGATCGACGATGCGCTTTTGGGCCGCATCGGGCGAGGCGTCCCTTGCGAGCGTGGCGGCGAGGCTGTAGGGGACGTTGACGGGCGTGATGAGGTAGTCGGCGAGCTGCGAGCCGATGGCCTGGTCCATGATGTTCTCCTCCTCGGACTTGGTGATCATGATGACCGGTATCTCGGGGTGGTCGCGGTTGATGAGCTGTAGTGTCTCGAGCCCGGTGAGGCCGGGCATGTTCTCGTCGAGCAGGACGAGGGCGTGATTCGCAGCTACCTGGGAGAGACGAGCGCGCGCGAGGTATTCTCCACCCAGGACCCCGAGCAGGGCAAGCTGGCCGTGCCGCGCTACCGCGTCCTGGCACGCGGGCAGGGGCGCTCCCTGGTGGAGTACTCCCTTGACACGGGCCGTAAGAACCAGATTCGCGTGCACAGCCGCGAGCTCGGCCATCCCATCGTCGGCGACCGACGCTACGGCGCCGCCGTCTCGCCCATCGGGCGCCTCTGTCTACACGCACGCTCGCTGCGATTCGTGCACCCGCGCACCCGCAAGGACATGAACTTCCAGCTCCCCGTGCCCCCGAAGTTCCTCAAATTAGTCGGCAAATGAATTTCACCCTGCCGGAAATCCCCGATGGCCGCGAGCAGTCCAGTCGTGACACGGCGCA
>CAJMPM010000019.1 GCA_905215225.1 uncultured bacterium | reverse complement strand
TCGCCGCGCATGCCGACGGTGACCTCACGGTACTTGTAGCCGGTCGACATGTCGTTGTGGTATTCGATCTTGTGCGACCAGCGGGCAAGGATCTTCTCGCACACGCCGGTCTGCTCGATCACCTGGTGCGGCGTGAGACCGCAGGCGGGGTCGTAGGGCATGTCGCCCGTCAGGTACTCCCAGTCGTTGGCCTTGAGGTCATACATGACCAGGCCGCCCATCTCGCCGATGTAGGAGTTGAGGCCGAGCACGCGGGCGTCCTCATGGATCATGGTGCGATTGCGACCCGAGGTGGGGACCACCTGGATGCCGGCACGAGCGAGCGCGACAACCGCCTCGACGAGCTTGGTCGAGGGATTGCCGTCGTTATCGCGCAGTACACACGAGCCGGGGGCGAGCATCGTGGCGTCCAGATCGGTAAAGACATACTTGACCTAGGCAAGACGCGCGCGTAGCTCGCCCGATAGCTCGGCAACGGTCGGCAGGAGGTTGTGGCACATGGGCACTCCGTTTACATAGAAGGGGCTGGTCTAGGCGTCGTACGCCGCAAGGGTGCGCTTGAGAATCGAACCGTCGCGCTCACAAGGCTCGGGTCCGTTCTTGCGCAGCATACACTCTTCCTCGCCCTTACCGGTCACGATGACCACGGCAGGACGGACAGTTTCGCGCACGGCAGTCTCGATAGCGGCAACGCGATCAGTCACGATTTGCCAGTTATCATTTCCCTGCGCTTGAACGTTGCGCGCGATCTCGGCGCAGATGTCCTCGACATCCTCGGGGCCGGGGTCATCCTCGGTAATCACGATTCGGTCGGCATACTTGCCAGCGGCGATGCCCATCGTGGTGCGTCGATCGACACCCTTACCGCCCGTAGCGCCAAATACAACCGCCAGCTCGCGCTCGGGATAGTTCTCGCGCAAGTCGCGCAGGAGTGTCTCGAGGCTCATGCCGTTATGTGCAAAATCGACGATGCCCAGGATTTTGCCCGATACGGACGGATAGAGCTCCATACGACCGGGAACGAAGACGCCCTCAAAGCCATGGACGATACCCTCTTCGGAAATGCCCAGGGCCTCGGCGCAGGCAATAGCGGCAAGCGCATTGGACACATTGAACTTAACCGGCGTGGGAATCACAATGTCGCGCGTAAAGCGGGGCGTGCGCACCGTTGCTACCACGCCGCAGTCGCCATTGCGAATCGCCAGCGCAAGCACGTCGGCACGCTCGTCGGTCAGGGAGAACGTCACCGTACGTTCGCAACGAGATGCCGCCTCGAGCACGCGATCGACCTTATCCATATCGAGATTGACCACGGCAAAACGGCTCTGCGAGAAGATTTTGAGCTTGCTGGCAAAGTAATCCTCGAGCGTCGGATGCTCAATCGGCGAAATGTGATCCTCGCCGATATTGGTAAAGGCGCCGACTTCAAAGTCAATCTTGCCCGTACGCTCGTATTTGAGGCCCTGACTCGATGCCTCCATAACCAGCCACGGGGCACCCGCCTCCGCAGCATGTGCGATGCGAGACTGCAGCAGGAAGGATTCGGGGGTCGTCAGCTTGGAAGGGCCCGTCTCGATGCCGTCGTCGAACTCAATGCCCGTATTAAGAGCGGGTCGATGACAGCCCGTAAGCTTGGCCTCGTTGGCGAGGATGCCGCGCAGATAAAAGCTGCAGGTCGACTTGCCCTTGGTGCCTGTAAAGGCGCAGACCTTCACCTTACCCGACGGGTGCCCATAAAAGGCATCTGCCACCACGGCGAGCGTGCGACGAATATCGCTCACAATCATCGCGGGAAGATCAACATCGTAATCGACCTCGGAAACGTAGGCCACGGCGCCATCGGCGATTGCCGAAAGCAGGTACTCGCGCTTAAACGCACGGCCTTTGCAGACAAACAACGTGCCCGGACGCACCTGGCGCGAGTCATCAGTCGCAAACTCAATGCGCTGGTCGCACGAAGCGCTCGGTCTGGAAACAACAAGGTCATCTTCCTCGAGCAACTCTATATAGCGCATCAGAGTTAGCTTCTCTTGTGTCGGACTCGACATACAAAGACCTCTCTCGCTAAATTCAGCCTTAAAGGGCAAAAGACGTCCCGCGGCAGAAACGATGAAACATTCTGTATTATCAACCATCCTAATATGCCACCCGACCTTGCGCGCATCACAGCCTTCTAAAAAATTGCATGGACTGTGCCGTGGTCTAATAAATGGCAACAGTGTTCACCCCGTGTAAAACCAAGGAAATCTGGGTGCTGTTCTTTAACATAGCGTTCGCAACCACGTCCCGCCGCTTCGTCTGAAGATCGGGACGTGGTTTTTTCGGTTCGCTCGACGCTTATGCCCTATCACGAAACAAAAGATTGGCATGATAGTAAAGATTATTTGACATCAGCTGTCGCAATCTTTGCGGCAGTACACCTGAGCCGTCAGCAGAAAGGATCTTGCATGTGCGGTTTTGTCGGTTTTACCGGTACAGATGAACAGAGTGAGCTGGTTCTCACGGCCATGATGAATCGCATCATCCACCGTGGTCCCGATATGGGTGGCCAGCATATCGTCGACAACGTTGCCCTTGGCTTCCGCCGTCTTTCGATTCTTGACCTTTCCGAAGCTGGCGCTCAGCCCATGTCGAGCGACGATGGCAAGGTCACGATTGTCTTCAACGGCGAGATCTACAACTTCCAGGAGCTTCGTGCCGAGCTGGAGGCGGCCGGCTACGCCTTCCACTGCAACGCTGATACCGAAGTCCTGGTACACGGTTACGAGGAGTGGGGCGAGGACCTGGTCAACCGTCTGCGCGGCATGTACGCGTTCGTGATTCACGACCAGAACAAGAACAAACTCTTTGGTGCTCGTGACATCTTTGGTATCAAGCCGTTCTATTACTACCAGGCATCCGATGGCTCGCTGCTGTTTGGCTCCGAGATCAAGAGCTTCCTGGACCATCCCAAGTTTGAGAAGGCTGTCAACCACGACGCGCTGCGCCCCTACCTGACGCTGCAATTCCCCGCCACGGAGGAGACCTTCTTTAAGGGCGTGTTCAAGCTTGCCCCGGCGCATTGTTTTACGTATGACCTGACGCCCAACACCATGGACATCAAGCGTTACTGGAGCTGTGACTTCACCGACGACAACTCCAAGACCTTCGAGGAGTACGTGGACGAGTGCGACAAGGTCGTGCACGAAAGCGTCGCTGCGCACCGAATCGCCGATGTTAAGGTGGGCTCGTTCCTTTCCGGCGGTGTGGACTCCAGCTACATTGCCGCCTGTCTCATGCCCGACACCACGTATTCTGTCGGCTTCGATTACAAGAACTTCAACGAGACCAACTACGCCGCCGAGCTTTCCGACAAGCTGGGCATCAAGAACGTGCGCAAGATGATTACCGCCGACGAGTTCTTTGATGCACTGCCCGATATCCAGTACCACATGGACGAGCCGCAATCGAACCTGTCCAGCGTGCCGCTGTACTATCTGGCGCAGATGGCTTCCAAGGAGGTCACCGTCGTCCTTTCGGGCGAGGGTGCCGACGAGCTGTTTGCCGGCTATGAGTGGTACGAGGACACCCCCGAGATGCGCACTTTTAAGAAGCGCGTGCCGCTCGGCGTACGTCGCGCCCTGGGCTCACTCGTTCAGCATCTCCCCTACTTTAAGGGACACAACTTCCTGACGAAATGCGCCGAGGTTCCCGAGCGCTGGTATGTGGGTCAGGCAAAGGTGTTCGATCCCTCCGAGGTCGACGAGGTGCTCAAGCCCGCTTATGACACCGGCAAGAACGCCGCCGAGATGTGCGCCGAGTACTACAAGCAGGTTCCCAACTGCTGCGAGCTTTCCAAGACACAGTATCTGGATATGAACATGTGGCTACCGGGCGACATTCTGCTCAAGGCCGACAAGATGTGCATGGCGCATTCTCTGGAGCTTCGCGTCCCGTTCTTGGACAAGAAGGTCATGGAGTTTGCCGAGCACATTCCCGCCAACTACCGTGTTAACGAAGAAGGCTGCAAGCTCGTCCTGCGTCACGCCGCCAATCGCACGCTGCCCGACGAGTGGGCAACGCGCAAGAAGGTAGGCTTCCCCGAACCGGTCAAGTTCTGGCTGCGCGAGCAAAAGTACTACGACTACGTAAAGGAATACTTCACCGCGCCGTGGGCTGCTGATTTCTTTGACACCGATGCGCTCATGAAACTGCTCGACGATCACTTTGAGGGCCGTGCGCTCAACCAGCGCAAGATCTATACCACGCTGACGTTCCTCATTTGGTACAAGCGCTTCTTTATCGACGAGAACAAGAGCACCGAAGTCGCCGCGTAAGTTACGTTATGAATTAGCGGTGAACAGCGCGGGGTTTCCGCTATACTCAATCCCTGCGGGCGATTGGCGCAACGGTTAGCGCAGGTGCTTTACACGCACAAGGCTGGGGGTTCGAATCCCTCATCGCCCACCATTGAATTGTTAGGCCTCCAGTGATGGAGGCCTTTCTTTTTTGTGCCCAGCGCATGGGATTCGAACCCGCAAGGGTGCGGAGCTGAGGAAACGCGAAGCGTTTTCCAGCGCAGCACGCGAGGAGCGAAGCGACGAAGCGAGAGCGGGCGGCGCCAGCCGCACGCGGACATCCCTCATCGCCCACCACTGATTTGATAGGCCTCCAGTGATGGAGGCCTTTCTTTTTTGCACACGCCCTATCCCAGCCATGGTAAATCGATAGCAAAACGGGCTCCAGTTCGCCCAATCGTGCGCCAAACGGCACGTGACAGCCTGAAACCCGCTCCAAATTGCTATGTCTGATGGCGCTACGCCAAAACGTCCGACAGGATCTCGATTAGGCTGTCCACGTCGGCCTCTTCGCACACGAGCGGCGGAAGGAAGCGCAGCGTATGTGCGCCTGTAGCGTTGATCACGGCACCAGCCCCCAATGCACGGGCTACAACGTCGTGTGCATCACCCGCGGCATCGTCCAGATCGCAGCCGAGCATCAGGCCACGGCCACGCACCTCTACCACATGCGGAAGCTTAGCCAGCGCCTGCTCCATATAGGCACCCACCTTGGCAGCATGCTCGGCATAATCGCCACGCACAAGCGCGGAGAGCGTCGCGGCACACGCCGCGATGGGCAAGCAGCTGCCGCCAAAGGTCGAGCCATGGTCGCCCGGCTTAAACACGTCGGCAATCTCCTTCTTTGCCACGACGGCACCCATGGGCACGCCGTCGGCAATGCCCTTGGCAAGGCTCATGATGTCGGGCTCCACGCCATAGGTCTGGAATGCAAACGGCTTGCCGGAGCGGAAGATGCCACACTGGACCTCGTCGGCGATAAGAACGGCGCCCACCTCGTGTGCCAAGTCGCGCGCCGCAGCCATAAACTCCTCGGTCATGGGGTGCACGCCGCTCTCGCCCTGAATCGGCTCGAGCATGACGGCGCAGACCTCGCTTCCCAGCTGCTTAAAGATCGAACGCAGTTCGTCGACATCGTTGGGCGTACAGGCCACAAAGCCACCCGGCAGCGGGCGGAAGCTGTCCTGCAGCCAATCCTGCATGGTGGCCGCAATAGTCTCGAGCGTACGACCGTGAAAGCCGCCACGCATGCACACGATGGTGTTGCCACCGTTGCCGGCACGCTTGGCGTACAGGCGCGCAAGCTTCATCGAGCCCTCGTTGGCCTCGGCGCCGGAGTTGGCAAAGAAGGTTTCCCACACCTGCTCGTCCGCAGCCGGGGCACCAAGAGCAGCTGCCGTGGTCTCATCGCCGGCGGCAATGGCATCGGCAAGCACGCGCGCACCATCTACGTCGTCGTTAGCAAGCTTGGACAGCAGCGCCGCGACCTGTCCACGCTGCTCGATGTAGAAGTAATTGGAGACATGCATGAGCTTTTTGGTCTGTGCCTCGAGCGCCGAGAGCACAGCCGGGTCGCCATGACCTAGGCTGCACACGCCGATGCCGGCAAGAAAGTCGAGGTACTCACGGCCATCGTCGCCGGTGAGCTTCATGCCGTGACCCTCGACAAACTCGACCGGAGAGCGGCCAAAGGTATGCATAACGTAATGGGATTCAAGCGATTGCTGAGCTGCAAGTGACATGGGATGCCTTTCGTTGGGCGCCAGCCGGCGCGGGGCTATGGGTGCAGGAATGGGGCGGCTGCGGGTCAGCTAGACCGTCTGAAGTTTCTCGACCTCGTCAAGGTTTTCGGTCAGACGCGCCGCAAACGTCGAAAGCGGATGCGGATGCGTATCGAACTCGTAGGCCGTCTCGGTGGAGTGGATCACGGTACCGACGCCAGCATCGGTCAGCAGCTCCAGCAGCAGCGAGTGCGGCGTCGTGCCGTTGATGATGTGGGCTCGGAACACGCCAGCAGCAAGCGCATCGACGGCGGCGCGCAGCTTGGGAATCATGCCCTTGTCGACTTCTCCGCCGTAGAGCATCTCGTTGACCTCGTCGAGCGTCAGGTTGGAGATGAGCGAGTCCTTATCACTAAAGTCCTTGTACAGACCGTCGACGTCGGTCAAAAAAATCGCCTTGTGCGCATGAAGCGCCGCCGCAACGGCGCCGGCGGCGGTATCGGCGTTGATGTTGAAGAAGCCGCCGTCCTCCCCCGCCGCGACGGTAGCGATGACGGGGATGTACTCGCTATCGAGCAAGCGCTCGATATAGTCGGTGTTGACGTGCGTCACTTTGCCCACACGACCGAGCTCGGGGTCGAGCGGCTCGGCGATGAGCGTGCCGGCATCGCTGCCCGACACGCCTACGGCCAAATTACCGTGGTGGTTGATGGCAGCGACCAGCTCCTGGTTAACCTTGCCGCCCAGCACCTCACGCACGATATCCATGGTCGCCGGCGTAGTCACGCGCTGCCCGTTCTTAAATTCGACAGGGATGTCATAGTGGCTCAGCGCCTCGTTGATGGCTTTGCCGCCGCCATGCACGATGACGGGGCGCATGCCGATGATCTTGAGCAAAACGATGTCGCTCATCACGTCGCGGCGCAGTTGCTCGTCGACCATGGCGGCTCCGCCATATTTGATAACGACCGTCTTGCCGGTCAGGTTTTTAATCCACGGCAGCGCTTCGAACAGCAGCTGCGCGGTTGCTTCGTTGGATTCGCTCGAACGACAGTCGCGTGCGAATTTCATAATCTGCCTCGTCTTTCGTATCGTTATCACGCCGTGCTTCGCTGTCCGCAATGCGGCAAGATGCGCAGCGTGCCTGGAATCTAGGAACGGTAGTCGCCGTTGATGGAGATGTACTCGTGCGTGAGGTCGCAGGTCCACACGGTCGTTGCCGCGTCGCCTGCACCCAGGTCGGCCGAGATCACGATCTCGGACGCCTCAAAACGTCGCAGAGCCTCGTCCTCGTCAAAGGGAACAGTCAGACCGTCGCGACAGACAGGCATGCCCATCATGTCGATGGAAACGTCTTCCTGGTTAAACTTCACGCCGCACTTGCCGAGCGCCATGGCGACGCGGCCCCAGTTGCAGTCGTGACCGGCGATGCAGGTCTTGACGAGCGGCGAGTTAGCGACGGCACGGGCGGCGATATCGGCTTCCTCGTCGGTAGCGGCGCCGGTAACGTTAACCGTCACGAGCTTTGACGCGCCCTCGCCATCGGCCGCGATGTTGCGCGCCAGGCTCTCGCACACCTCGTGCACGGCAAAGGACAGTTCGTCAAAGGCATCAGTGCCCTCGACGATAGCCTCGGTATCAGCGGCAGCAGCGCCAGAAGCAAGCATGATGCAGGTGTCGTTGGTCGAGGTATCGGAATCGACCGTCACCTTATTAAAGGTCTGCTTAACGGTCGAGAGCAGTAAGGTGTGGAGCGCCGCCGGCTCGACGGGGGCATCGGTAGTAATGACCGCGATCATGGTGGCCATATTGGGCATGATCATGCCCGAGCCCTTGCACATGCCGCCCACCGTATAAGCGTTGCCCGCATGACCCGCAGCCTTACTGCGGTAGCGAACGGCATACTCCTTGGAGTGCGTATCGGTCGTCATGATGGCACGGGCCGCATCGGCACCGCCATGGGCAGAGAGTGCCTCGTAGGCGGACGGAACGGCCGTCTCAAACGTGTCGATCGGCAGAATCTGTCCAATCACGCCTGTGGATGCAACTAGGATCTGCTGGGGTTCACAGCCGATGACCTGCGACGCGATATTGCATGTCTCTCGCGCGCAGGCAAGGCCGGTCTCGCCCGTGGCGGCATTCGCGTTGCCGGAGTTGATTGAAACGCCGGCGATGATGCCATAGCCCTTGTCCGCACCGCCCAGGTTGGCACGGCTCACCTGCACGGGCGCCGCGCAAAAGCGGTTGGTCGTAAACACGCCGGCGCCTGGACAGGGCTTATCGGGCACGACGAGCGCATAGTCCAAGCGCTCGGGATTCTTCCGGAATCCTGCATGGATGCCTGCGGCCTTAAAGCCGGCCGCTGCCGTAACGCCACCCTCGACGGCGCGAATCTTGATATCAAACAGGTCGGTGTTCATCGTCCCTACGACTCCTTATGTCAAACAAAAAACGGACATCGGTTGGTGCGCCATGCCAGTCGTGATCATGAGACCAGCTTAAGAGTGGCGCCCCACTCGATGCCCGACTACCAAATCGTTAACAATCGAATGTGCTACACCGGGCACGCCACTGTGGGCAAGCCTCGTCGCTCGTCAAAGCCAAAGACGATATTGGCGCACTGGACCGCTTGGCCCGCAGCGCCCTTGCACAGATTGTCGATGGCGCCCGTCGCCACCAGCACGCCCGCGCGCTTGTTGAACGCAAGGCCAATCTGGGCGGCGTTGGTGCCGACGACCGAAGCCGTCTTGGGCTGCTGGCCGGCATCGAGCACGCGCACAAAGGTGCGACCGGCGTAGAACTTCTTGTAATGGTCGACGACGTCCTCAAGGGTCAACGTGTCGAGAGCCTGCGGCGCGAGCGGCATCGTCACCGTGGAAAGCAGGCCGCGCTTGAGCGGTGCCAAGTGTGGAGTAAAGACGACGCGATCGGTCAGGCCCAGGATCTGCTCAATCTCGGGCGTGTGGCGATGTTTGCCCACGCCATAGGCTTCCAGGTTCTCGTCCGCGCTGCAAAAGTGGGTGCGGGCGTTGCAGGACTTACCGGCGCCCGTCACGCCGCTAATGGCATCGACGATTACGGGACCGCTCTCGGCCACCCAGCCCGCACGCACGGCAGGAGCGGCAGCAAGGCTCGTTGCGGTGGGATAGCAGCCGGCGCAGGCGACCAAAACGGGCTTTCCGGCGGCATGGCTGGAAGCAGCGGTCTCTAAGTCCTGGCAGAACAGCTCGGGCAGGCCAAAAGCGCGGGTCTTGAGCAGCTCGGGGCTCGTGTGCTCGGCGGCATACCAGGCCTCAAAGGTGGCCGGATCGCTCAGGCGATAGTCGGCCGAGAGGTCAATGCAGGAGACTCCCGCGGCAAGCAGCGCGGGCACCTGCGCCATGGCAGCCGTGTGCGGCACGGCAAGAAATACCGCATCGCAGCTCTTGAGTTCAGGGGCATCATGCGTGGTGAAAACCAGGTCGCTCACGCCAGCAAAGCTCGGATACACCGCGGACAGCGGCTGGCCGGCATCGGCGTTGGATGTAATGGCAACAAGTTCAAACTCGGGATGGCCGAGCACGAGGCGAATGAGCTCGGCTCCGGCATATCCAGCCGCGCCGACGATTCCAACCTTCAAAGACATATCAGACTCCTTGTCTGCGATTTATGCACCGATGCGCATTTCGCAGCGGTCGTTATGAAGTGGGTTGAAACTTTAGCACCAAAAGATGCATTAACACGTAAATGGTTTACATATTCATGCATTGAAACATTCCCGACACATTCGCTTGAAGGAATTGACAAATAGAGCGGGCCCCGTGTTGCCCGGCGCTCCTAACGGCGTCAGGCAACACGGGGCCCGCCCATGCGAAAACTAAGTTGTCGGGATGAGCCAGCTGGCTAGAGCTCGACCGGCACCCATTCGTCGTGATTGCAGATAAAAGCCTCGGGATCCTCGACGCTAAAGAAGACGAGCGTGGGGTCGTTAGGCCCCGCATAGTGCTCGCCCAGGCGCTCTAGATGCTTCCACCCGGCTTCGCGCATTTCGTCTAAGGCCCGGTCATCCAAGCCGGCACGCCCGCGCAAGATGAGCCAGCCATGGCCCGGCCACCAACTCGTGGCCTCAAAGCGCTGATTTTGTAGCAGCTCTTGCCACACGTCTTTGGTGCGCGCTGTTACAAACCACAGCTTGCCATCCTGGATCTGCGCAAACGAAAACGGACGCACATGAGGCTGTCCGTCAACGCTCGTCGCCAAATACCATGCCGACACCGACGTCAGATACTCCAGCACCGTATTCAATCCGTCCACGTTTCCTCCTGTCATTAACTACCCCGGAAGACTGGTTGGCGAGCATTAGAGCTCGAGGAGCTCTTCGCTGCCGTCGATATCGCAGAACCGCGCGGCAATGTTGCGGACCGAGAAGAATGCAAGGCGGCCGTCGTTGGCGCTATCGTGTTGCTCGCCAATGCCCACCATGTGCCTAAAGCCCGCCTGGCGCACCTTGTCGCTCACGACTGCATCGTCCTCGAGCGCGGCCTCACCGGTTAACACGATCCAGCACTCCCCCGGCTTCCAGCCCGATACCTCAAACTTGGGATTCGCGCTCAACTCCGCCCACACGTCCTTGTCGCGCGACGTGCAAAACCACAGTTTGTCGTCATCGACCATGGCAAACGAAAACGGCCTCACGCGAGGCTGATGCCCGTCGCTTGCATCGGTCGTGGCCAGATACCACGCCGGAATGCGCCTGAGATACGAACAGGCGCGCTCAAGCTGAGCCGTGCGGTCGTTGTCGGTCATAGGGACCCCTTTCTTGCGCTCGAATCGCGCCTAAACAAGTTGAAGGTTGATGACGATGACACACGCGAGCAGCAGCGCCGTCACCACCGCGGCCAGTGCATCCCCGCGGCGAAATGCAAGCGCATGCAGGCGCGTGCGGCCCTGCTCGCCGTGATAGCAGCGTGCATCCATGGCGGCAGACAGCGTCTCGGCATGACGGAACACGCCCGTGAACAGCGGAATCGCCACACTGCCGAGCATGCGCACACCGCCGAGCGGACCGCCCGTCACGCGCGCGCCGCGGCTTGCCTGTGCATCGGCCGTCTGTTTCATCTCGGTGGCAAATTGCGGCATAAACCGCAGCGCGATACCCATAATCATGCCGAGCTCGTGCGCAGGAAGTCCCACACGCGCAAACGGCGCGAGCAGGCGCTCAAAGCCCGCGGTGAGGTCGAGTGTCGGTGTGGTGAGCGTAATGGCGCTCATGCCGGCCATCATCAAGCTCAAGCGGCACGCCATAAACGCCGCAGAACGCAGCGAGCCCTCGCTTATCTGCAGAAAGCCGAGCTGCCACAGGATGCGCCCACTCTGATCGGTAAACAAGTTGAGCACCGCGACCACGACGACGATTGCCAGCAGCGGCGCCATCGACGACAGAACGCGACGAACCGGCACCCGAGACACGGCATAGGTCAGCACAACGAAAATTGCGACCGGGGCCAGTCCGCGGAAGCCACTGACCGTGAGCGGCGTGATCAGAAACACAAAGCCCAAGAGCAACTTGGTTCGCGGGTCCAGGCGGTGGATCGCACTATCGCCGGGATAGTAACTGCCAAACGAAAACGCCTCCATCAGCAGCCCTCCTCTCGCGCGACCGTCTTGGATTTAGCAATGTCCGCGACGTTAGAAGGACCGTCCTAGCAACCGTTTAGCAAGTCCGCCAACTCGTCTGCCAGCGACTCAACCGTATAGAGGCCGTCAACGCGCAGCGGCACGCCTGCCTTCGCAAGCGCCAGCGCCATACGCTGGGCGGCGGGAACGCCCAAGCCGATCGACTTGAGCTCATCGGCATGCGCAAACACCTGCGCGGGGGTTCCCTCGGCAAACACCGCTCCTTCGTTCATTACGACGATACGGTCGCAGCAATTGGCCAGGTCATCCATGCTGTGCGAAACCATGACAACGGTCAGGCCTTCGTCATGCAGACGGCCAATGAGCTCCAGGAAATCCCTGCGGGCAGCCGGATCGAGGCC